>JAFMIS010000016.1 GCA_017853915.1 bacterium | reverse complement strand
GTCTCTGCAGCAATCAGTGGTTGCTGCTAACGCATCGTTAGTGACCCATCTCTCTCTTGTTCCAACCCAGCTCCATCGTCTCATTCGAGATCCTCAAGGCGTTGAATTTTTGCGTCGACAGAAAGCTATTCTGCTCGGGGGAGCCCCGATCGGCGCCGCGCTGTGTCGTGAGGCTTGCTCCCTTGAGCTCGCTATCATGCCAACCTATGGACTAACGGAGATGTCGTCGCTTGTGACACTGGAGAAGACTCCGTTTGTTAACGCGCGGGGCGAAGTCTCATTGGGGTGCCCGGTCCCCGGACGAGAGTTGTCGGTTTCAGGCGAGGGCGAAGTGCTGGTTCGGGGTAGTACGCTTTTTGCCGGCTACCTTAGTGATGAGGGGATTGAGCCTAGCATCGACGAGCAGGGCTGGTTTCACACTCGCGATCAGGGCTCAGTTGGACCTTGCGGGGAGTTGTTTGTGGTGGGGCGAGCCGATTACCAATTCATATCGGGTGGCGAAAATATTCACCCGGAGATGATTGAGATCGCCCTCACATCGATCGCGCCGATTGTCGCGGCGTGTGTAGTTCCCACGCCGGATGAAGAATTTGGATCTCGTCCTGTGGCTTTTGTGGTGTGTGATGGTGGGGAGTTGAATCAATCAAATATCAAAGAGAGGCTGCGCTCGTTAGTTCCTAGCTACGCGATCCCTGTTGAGATTCACGTTGCGCCCCACGAGATAGTGTCTTCGTCTGGGAAGATTCAGCGGCGAGTGGCCCTCGGATTACTTCAAAAGTCCTAACTTAACCTGAACTGTTCTCGTTTCATCAGAGCGAATGACTGTGAGGATTACTGTATCACCCGGAGATTTATCATCGAGCGCGCGTAAGAGATCGTTACCATCTTCCACTGGAGCTCCATCGATTGACGTGATGATGTCTCCGATCTCGATTGAACCATCGGCCGCTCGATGAATCGGAAGGAGACCAGCTTTTTCAGCGGGAGAGCCCGGGAGGACATTCGCGATAATCGCTCCCTGCGCGCCCTCAAGTCGCGCAAATTCCGTCTCTAAGACGCGTATACCGAGGCCCGGTTTTTTAACGTAACCACTCTTGATGAGTTGCGGGACGATCCGATTGATTGTGTCGACCGGTACGGCGAATCCTATTCCAGAGTAAGCTCCCGAGGGGCTCACGATCGCGGTGTTCATCCCGATTAATCTGCCAGCGCTGTCGAGCAGGGGACCACCGGAATTGCCAGGATTGATAGCCGCGTCGGTTTGAATCACTCCTTGGATAGGTCGATCGGTGACAGATTGAATCTCTCGGCCCAGCCCGCTGATAATGCCAGTCGTGAGTGTGTGATCAAATCCGAACGGGTTGCCGATCGCGTACACCCGTTGCCCAACTTTTAAATCCTTGGAAGAACCGAGGACGATTGGTGGAAGGGAGGATTTTGCGCTATCAATTTTGAGCACCGCGATGTCCTTGTCTGGTTCAACCCCGACGAGGCTGGCTTGTAGGGTGGAGTGATCAGAGAGTGTCACACGGGCTGCTTGCGCGTTTTGAATGACGTGAAAATTAGTAACGATGTACCCGCGCGCGTCCCAGATAAAGCCGGATCCCGCGCCCTGCGGAATCTCAAATACGTTCATAGTGAACGAATCACGCTCGACCGAGAGGCTGGTAATGTAGACCACGGAGGCTTGCGCCTTCTCGAACAGGTCAATTGTGGAAACCTCATCGGCTTCTAGGGCGCCTCGAGGTGTTACTTTGCGTGGTTTAGCCTCAAAGCCTGATAGCCTCCAGCGCGGTTGCGAGAGAAGGAATGCCCCTAATACGAGAGAGGCACCGATCAGCGCTGAGAGTAGAATGGTGGGCAGGGTCTTTCGAGATGGGCCGTTCATAAGGGTGTACGATGCGACGCTTAGGCGAGATTTTCAAGGGCTCTCAGGGTGCTTAAGGGCATCAGGGGCCAGGGGAGCTCATGTGTCAGGCTGATAGTTGCCCGGATATCGCTATCGGGCGGCAGATTGAACGCCAGGATCCCGCGTGGTAGCCTCCCAGTATGCGTAACAATGGATCATTCGAGGCATTGCGAGAGATTCTCGCCTCGCGACACGTCATCCTCGACGGAGGCATGGGTACCATGATCCAATCGTATAGTCTCGGGGAGCAGGATTTTCGAGACTCGCGGCTTACGGAGCACCCAAAGCTTCTCAAGGGAAACAACGACCTCTTGAGCGTAACACGTCCCGATATCATTCGTGAGATCCATACGAAGTACCTTCGGGCAGGGTCGGATATCATTGAAACCAACACCTTTTCCTCAACCTCAATTGCGCAGGGGGACTACGCGTTAGAGAGCCTGGTTTCAGAGATCAACCGGATGAGCGTGCGATTGGCGAAAGAGGCGATCGCGACAGTGAAAGCCGAACAACCCCATAGACACTGTTTTGTCGCCGGGGCGATCGGCCCAACAAATAGAACCGCCTCGCTCTCACCGGATGTGAATAATCCAGCGTTTCGAGCTACAACCTTTGCTCAGCTTGAGGCGAGTTACTTTGAGCAGGCGATCGCGTTAGTTGAGGAGGGCGCCGATCTGCTCCTTGTCGAGACGATCTTTGATACCTTAAACGCGAAAGCCGCGCTCTTCGCCATTGATAGATGCTTTAAGGAAACGGGCATTGAGTTGCCTGTTATGGTTTCAGTTACTATTACTGATCAATCTGGACGGACATTGTCAGGTCAAACGTCCCAGGCTTTTTGGTACTCAATTCAACACGCGCGACCATTTAGTGTCGGCATTAATTGCGCCCTCGGCGCGCATGAGATGCGCCCCTACCTGCAAGATTTAGCGGCGGTGGCGCCGTGTTATATTAGTTGCTATCCAAACGCGGGGCTCCCTAACCCGTTGAGTGCCACCGGATATGATGAGACTCCCACTGATACCGCTGGAGCTCTTGGGGCGATCGCTGATGATAGCTTGCTGAATATCGTTGGGGGTTGCTGTGGCACGACACCAGAGCACATCGCGGCGATCAAGACCCGAGTCGATGGGGCGAAGCCTCGGCCGGTAGGCTCCTCCTCGCGCCGTCTCACGCTGAGTGGTCTTGAGCCGCTTGTTGTGACTCCCGAAAATCCTTTTATTCTTGTTGGAGAGCGCACCAATGTGACGGGTTCTCCAAAGTTCCGCAAGTTAATTGAGGAGGATAAGTTCGAGGAGGCTTTGTCCGTCGCGCGCCAACAGGTCGAAAACGGGGCGAACATCATTGATGTCAATTTTGACGAGGGGCTACTCGATAGCGAAGCGTGCATGACGCGCTTTCTACACCTCGTCGCGAGTGAGCCGGATATCGCTCGCGTCCCTATCATGATCGATAGCTCAAAGTGGTCGGTGCTTGAGGCAGGTCTTCAATGTGTTCAAGGAAAAGCGATCGTTAACTCAATTAGCCTTAAAGAGGGCGAAGAGAAATTTAAGGAACAGGCGCGCGCGATCACTCGTTACGGCGCGGCGATGGTGGTGATGGCGTTCGATGAAAAGGGTCAGGCCGCGACGCTCTCGGACAGGGTGCGGATATGTCAGAGGGCCTACTCAATTCTTACACGCGACGTGGGTATCGCTCCCTGCGATATCATCTTTGATCCAAACGTGTTGACGGTCGCCACTGGAATTGAGGAGCACAACTCGTACGCGCTCGATTTCATTGAGGCGGTGCGGGAAATTAAAGCTACCTGTCCGGGAGCCTTAACGAGTGGTGGTATCAGCAATGTCTCATTCTCGTTTCGCGGTAACAACCGGGTGCGAGAAGCGATGCACGCCGTGTTTCTGTACCATGCCATAAAAGCTGGTCTCGATATGGGTATCGTGAACGCCGGCATGTTGGAAGTCTATGAGGAGATAGACCCTGAGCTGCTTACCAAAGTAGAGGACGTGATCCTTAATAGGCACGCGGGAGCCACTGAAGCGCTGCTCGAGATCGCCGACCGCTACAAAGGTCAGGCAAGCGATCGTGAGAGTAGCGCCGCGCTTGAGTGGCGCTCCCTGCCCCTCGCGGAGCGAATCAGTCACTCGCTCGTCAAGGGGATCGTGGAGTTTATAGAGGTCGATACAGAGGAGGCTCGCCAACAGCTCGGGCGACCTCTCGCGGTAATCGAGGGGCCTCTCATGGACGGCATGAAGCACGTCGGGGATCTCTTTGGAGCTGGCAAGATGTTCCTGCCTCAAGTAGTGAAGAGCGCTCGCGTGATGAAGCGCGCGGTCGCCTACCTCGAGCCCTTCATGGAGGCGGAAAAAGAGGCCCAGGGTAAAACTCAAGAGCAGAAAACCTTTGTAATAGCGACGGTCAAAGGCGATGTCCACGATATTGGAAAAAATATCGTGGGAGTCGTGCTGGCATGTAACGGTTACAAAGTAGTGGACTTAGGGGTAATGGTGTCCTGTCAGGATATCATCAAGGCGGCCCGAGAGCATCGAGCTGAGCTGATAGGAATGAGTGGTCTTATCACTCCATCGCTCGATGAGATGGCGAACAACTTAAAGGATTTCGTGCGGGAGGGAGTTTCTACTCCGGTGTTGATCGGAGGAGCGACAACGTCACGGGCCCACACCGCGATTAAGCTCGCCCCGCATTACTCAGGGCCAGTGGTGCATGTCGCGGACGCCTCGCTGGCTGTGGAGGTGTGTTCCAATCTTTTGAGTGAGGAGCGAGTGGCTGAGTATGTCAGTGACCTACGCGCGAATCAGGAAGAGCAGCGGCGAGTGTTCGCGGCGGGACGTGCTGAACTTTCCTTCGTGCCGCTCAGTGTCGCTCGCGATGGTCGATATCCATATCGAGAATATCCGATTGAGACCCCGTCGATCCTGGGAAACCACACCTTTAAGGATGTAAGCGTGGAGGAGGTAGCAACATACATTGACTGGTCACCGCTCTTTTGGACCTGGGAACTTAAAGGATCGTACCCATCGATTTTTGATGATAAGAAGCACGGCGCCCAAGCCCGTGAGATCTTCCGTGAGGCTCAAGACCTCTTGAAGCAGATAGTAACCGAGAAGCGATTTCGTCTTGAGGCGGTCGTTGGGATCTATCCCGCGAGGGGTGATCATGACGACATTATTATTGGAGAGCCGAGTGATCCATCGAGGGAGCGCACGCGGTTCTGTTTCCTCCGCCAACAACGCGAGCGAGCAGGACTTCATAATCTCTGCTTAGCTGATTTCATAGCGCCAAAAGAGCGTAATACGACTGACTACATCGGAGCGTTTGCCGTGGTGTGTCATGGTGTTGAGGCGTTCGCCAAGGAGTTTGAGGCGCGCGGTGATGATTACCAGTCGATAATGGTTAAAGCGCTCGGTGATCGGTTTGCTGAGGCGTTGGCTGAGTACATGCACAAGCGGGTTCGCGATGCGTGGGGGTATGGAAAGAGTGAAAATCTCGCGGTGGAGGATCTTATCCGAGAGGAGTATCGCGGCATTCGCCCAGCGCCAGGATATCCGGCGTGCCCGGACCATACTGAGAAAGAACAGCTCTGGAAGTTACTCGACGTTGAGAAAGCGATTGGACTCTCGTTAACCGAGAACTTCGCGATGACTCCAGCAAGCAGTGTTTCTGGCTTCTATTTCGCGCATCCGGACGCAAAGTACTTTAATGTTGGTAAAATCGATCGCGATCAGGTTCAGGATTACGCCAAGAGAAAAGGAATGTCGATCGAGGAGATAGAGCGCTGGCTCGCGCCTAATCTCGGGTACTAATGTGGCATGAACTCAAGTAGCGAGATACTTTCAACGGTTTTTTCATTGGCTATGTTGTCAGCGTCGGAGCGGGCGAGTATCGACGCGCTTGACAGTGACATCGCGCGCTCGTTTGTTCGCTCCGTGTATCGAGATGTAAAGAATTCTCCCCTCGCTCGGACGGCTCTGGCGGATCTTCTTCGGCGCGTGGAAAAGAGCGAGTTGCCGTTAGATATGTGGCTTAAGGATATTACTCGTGTGTGCGCGTGGCTGGAGACCCAGGCCTCAAAAGCCTCTTTCGCGGATATCGTTGATTACGTTGGGTGCGCGATTGAGGGATCAGATCTTCAAACGGGCCATAGTATCGAGTGGTATCTCGAGCACCACGGATTCGCTCGGTGCGAAAAAATCGCTACCTCGTCGAGTCGGTAGAGCACCAACTTCAGCCATCTATCCAAGAGACGTATTCCTCGTAAGCGCGTTGAAGGTAAATGCATCTGGCATTCTACGTGTGTCTTGATAGCGCCTGGATTCAGTGACGGGGCACGGTAATGGTTTGGCACCAGGACTAACGAGGCTCTGTGGAACCGATACGCACTCAATTCCTGAGGCTTCCGTAATTTTCGGGGCCTGTGGATGTTGAGCGAGTGTTTCAATGTGCTTTGGTGAAGTGCTGAAAGGCACATGTACTGTTGGATCGTTACTTTTGGTTGAGGTCTTTCAATCGTTCTGGTGGGAGTATGCTGCGCTATCCCAACGTGAGCGTTGACGTAAAAAGCCCATATTATGGGCGACTTTTAGTTGGTGGGAAATAAAGTCTACACTCGTCCGTGATCAAGAAATAGTACATCGATCGGTGTCGAGAGTTGAGTGACGAGGATTCAGAATGTGTTCGGTGCTAGTACCACCTTGGTAAGGTGATCGCGGATAAGTCTCAAATAGCTCGATTTTACGGTGTAAAACGGTACGTATGCATGATGCGAATCGGCAATGAATGATCTCGATCAGATCCGAGATTTCAAAATCGAAACTCAACGAGATCTACATGGGCTGATACCGCGGAGTGAATTTTTCATATTCCTTGTGTTGAGCGATAGCGTGTTCGCGAGCAGTCAGAATTCTGCAAAGCCAGGTCAACAGTAAATTTTTAGGCTGGCCCGAGAGGGCTTTTTAAACCTTGTTTGCTGACGCAGGCGATCGATGGCTTCGTTTAAATTTGTTGTAGTAATATTAGAGCCTTAGATTATTCTGCCTGAATGATTTTCGTTGAATGTGGGAATGGTTGTTGGTATAGAAAGCGGTCTCATTTTGGATCGTCTTGTCTTCATAGGGTGTTATGGGGCTAAAAAAAATATTTTTAAGACCCATCAATATTTCGTGTAGACATTTCTCAGTGCTTGCCCGTACATATATATTGTAGTTGGTTCCATGGGTCGCTACTACATATAGTAGTAGATGACACCCAAAACTAATCTTCACATTAGGTAGTACAGGGTGGTTACTTGAGGCGTTCAAAAATTGAGCGAGGGGTGAAACCTTGTCTGGAATCAACGGAAGTCTAGTAGCGGTAGGGGATGAGAGCGATATGACGGCGGCAGTAGGGGGAACGCAAGTACCTAAGACAACTCAACTAAATGGGGTTTTAGCATCAAATGGCCTGCAGGCTATTAACGCCGCTAACCTGGAGAACTTCACGGTCGTGAAGCGAAACGGTCAGTTGGTTCCATTTCGACGAGCGCGCATCTTCAGGGCTATTGAGCTGGCTATCCGCGCTACTAATGGTATTGCGACCACATCTCCCCTGCCTCAGGACCTCTATAGCCTTGCCCAGAAGGTTACGGAGGAGGTGGTCCAAGCAGTCGCGATCGAGGCAGCCAAGGGCGCGTGTGTAACGGTGGAGGGCATTCAAGACACCGTGGAGGTCCAGCTCATGCAGAGTGGTCTCTACGATGTAGCCCGCAACTACATTATTTACCGAGATGAACATAAGGCCGCTCGTGATGATTCCCCTCGCAATCTAAAGCTCCTCCGCCGTGACGGGAAGACGTCGGTCCGCTTTAATCCGATGAAGATTGCCTCCGCGATCGAGCGTGGTTTTCGCGATACTTTAAAGATCGAGGGCCAAACCCCGGAGGATGTGGTTAATGCTGTAAATCTCCTCACCAACAAGGTAGTCGCGCGCGCTGTCCAGCTCGCTCGCGAGGGCAAGGAGCTTCACGTTGAGCTCATTCAGGATGAAGTTGAGCGCCAAATGATGGCCGAGGGGTACTACCAGGTCGCCAAAGACTTCATCATTTACCGTGCACAACGAGCTGCCAAGCGCGCTCAAGAAGAGGAGGCGCCAGCAGTAACTACGCCAGTAGTGGAGGAGGCGACGACAACGACAACTCTCGGTGCGGGCGCGATATTTAAAGCGACGACAACCGCTGGAAAGACTGTCCAGCTTACTGAGGCAGATCTCCGAAGTCGTATTCAGCACGCCTGTCGAGGGTTAGATACGCTCGTATCGAGCGAGGTAATCCTTCAGGAGTCGCTCAAGAACTTCTACGAGGGTATCAAGCTCGAAGAGGTTGATCAGTCGAACATCATGGCTGCGCGCTCGAAGATTGAGAAGGATCCGGCTTACTCATATGTGGCATCTCGACTCCTTCTCGACATTATCTATCGGGAGACGATGGGCGTCGACGCTAATAACAAGAGCCTTGAAAAGACCCACCAAGAGTATTTCAAGAGCTGCCTCAAGAAGGGTGTATCAGTAGAGCGAATGGACTCGAAGCTGCTCGAGTTCGATCTCGACAAGCTCGCCAAGGCGCTCAAGCTTGAACGCGATCTTGAGTTCCAGTACTTAGGCCTTCAGACCCTCTATGATCGCTACCTCATCCACCACGAGGATGTGAAGCTTGAGACTCCACAGATCTTCTGGATGCGCGTCGCGATGGGGCTCAGTGTTAATGAGGGAGCCCAAAAGAATGAGCGAGCGATCGAGTTCTATGATGTGCTCTCAAAGTTCCTCTTTACGTCGAGCACTCCGACTCTGTTCAATTCTGGAACGCTCCACCCTCAACTGAGCTCGTGCTACCTCACGACAGTTATGGACGATCTGCAACACATCTTTAAGTGTGTGTCGGATGATGCGCAGCTCTCGAAGTGGGCGGGCGGACTCGGTAACGACTGGACAAACGTGCGAGCCACCGGAGCTCGTATCAAGGGAACCAATGGGCGTAGTCAAGGAGTTATCCCGTTCCTCAAGGTCGCCAACGACACAGCGGTCGCGGTGAATCAGGGCGGAAAGAGAAAGGGCGCGATGTGCGCGTACCTGGAGACCTGGCACTTGGATATCGAGGATTTCCTTGAGCTCCGCAAAAATACCGGGGACGAGCGCCGCCGAACACACGACATGAACACGGCCAACTGGATTCCAGACCTGTTTATGAAGCGAGTAGCGCAGAATGGAAGTTGGACGCTCTTTAGCCCAAGCGATGTGCCTGACCTCCACGACCTCTATGGTAAGAAGTTCGAGGAGCGTTACCTTGAGTACGAGAAGAAAGCCGAGCGTGGAGAGATAAAGCTCCACAAGAAGATTGAGGCTATCGGTCTGTGGCGCAAGATGCTCAGCATGTTGTTCGAAACTGGCCATCCGTGGATAACCTTCAAAGATCCATCGAACTTGCGATCTCCTCAGGACCACGTTGGAGTGGTGCACAGCTCGAACCTCTGCACGGAGATTCTGCTCAACACCTCAGCGGAAGAGACAGCTGTCTGTAACCTCGGGTCGGTCAACCTTGTTCGCCACCTGACAAGCAAGGGTCTCAACCTTGAGTTGTTGGAGAAGACAGTTCGCACAGCGGTCCGTATGTTGGATAACGTCATCGATATCAATTTTTATCCGACAGCTGAGGCGCGAAATGCTAACCTCAGGCATCGTCCGATCGGTCTTGGTATCATGGGATTCCAGGACGCGTTGTTCGCGCAACGTATTAGTTACGCGAGCCCTGAGGCAGTGAAGTTCGCTGATGAGAGTATGGAAGCGATTTCATACTACGCGATCTTAGCGTCAACGGAGCTTGCGGCTGAGCGTGGCGCATACGGGACGTACAAGGGATCTAAGTGGGATCGTGGTCTTTTACCGATTGATACCCTTACGATCCTAGCAGATGAACGGGGAGGAGATATTGATGTTGATAGCTCTTCCAAGCTCGACTGGAAGGTGGTCCGGACCGCGGTTAAGAAGCATGGAGTACGTAACAGCAATACGATGGCGATCGCGCCGACAGCTACAATCTCGAATATCACGGGAGTTAGTCAGTCGATTGAGCCAGCGTATAAGCATCTGTATGCGAAGTCGAACCTCTCAGGAGAGTTCATCGTTCACAATACGTTCTTGGTGGATGAGCTTAAGCAGCTCAACATCTGGGATGAGGATATGATTGATGACTTGAAGTACTTCGATGGCTCAATCCAGGAGATCGAGAGGATCCCGGACGAGCTCAAGAAGGTCTACCTTACCGCGTTCGAGATCGAGCCGGAGTGGTTGATTGAGTGCGGAAGTCGTCGTCAAAAATGGATAGACATGGGGCAGTCGCTCAACCTGTACATCGCCGAGCCAAGTGGTAAGAAGTTGCACGACATGTACATGAGCGCATGGAGAAAGGGACTGAAGACTACGTACTACTTGCGCTCTCTCGGAGCTACTCAGATCGAGAAGTCGACAACCGACATCAATAAGCGCGGTCTACAACCTCGCTGGATGAAGAACAAGTCGGCTTCAGCGGAGGTGGTAGTTGAGCGAAGTGCTGCTACACCGAGCACTACACCGGAAGCGGCTAGCAAACCAGCTGTTCCAAAGGTGTGCGGCCTCGATGGCGATTGCGAGAGTTGTCAGTAGAAGTTTTGATGATCGAAGGGTTGATAGTAAGGAGATAGGGTATGTTGACATTTGATGATATGGGCTCCACGGGGTCGGCTAACAATGATGGTTCGAACAATGACGGCTCAGAGAAGCGTGTCAGGGCTGATGATAAGCGCATCATTAACTGCGCCGCGGTGGACGTAAATCAGCTCATGCCACTGAAGTACAAGTGGGCGTGGGAGCACTATCTGAATGGATGCGCCAACAACTGGCTCCCAAGTGAAGTCCCAATGGGCAAGGACATCGAGCTATGGAAGTCAGACCGACTGACTGCCGATGAGCGCCGAGTGATCCTGCGTAACCTTGGGTTCTTCAGCACCGCCGAGAGCTTAGTTGGAAATAACATTACGCTCGCTATCTTTAAGCATGTAACGAATCCTGAGTGTCGCCAGTACCTCCTGCGTCAAGCGTTCGAGGAAGCTGTTCACACTCACACATTCCACTACATCGTGGAGTCTCTCTCACTCGATCAGGGTGAGGTGTTCAACATGTACAACGAGGTAAATTCCATCCACAAAAAAGATGCCTTTGAGATGGAGCTCACCGCTGACGTACTGAAGCCGGATTTCACAACAGAGACACGAGAAGGCGCTCAGAAGTTCCTTGAGAATCTGATCGGCTTCTACGTGATTATGGAGGGAATATTCTTCTATAGCGGATTTGTGATGATCCTCTCGTTCCACCGTCAGAACAAGATGACTGGAATTGGCGAGCAGTTCCAGTACATCCTGCGTGATGAGAGTATCCACCTCAACTTCGGAATCGACCTTATCAATACGATTAAGGCCGAGAATCCGGACCTGTGGACCCCAGAGTTCCAGGCCCATATCGTTGAGAAGATTAAGCAGGCTGTGGAGCTTGAGTACAACTACGCCGTGGACTGCTTGCCACGAGGTATCCTCGGGCTGACAGCTCCGATGTTCCGAGATTACGTTGGTTATATAGCCGACCGTCGCCTTGAGAGAATAGGTTTAAAGACCATCTATGGTACCAAGAACCCGTTCCCGTGGATGAGCGAGACGATTGATCTCGGTAAGGAGAAGAACTTCTTTGAAACACGAGTAACTGAGTACCAGACAGCAGCTTCGTTGAGCTGGTAATCTTATCGACTCGTGATGGCCCAGTGATGGCCCATCGATCGATAGACGAAAGGGCAGCCCGAGGGCTGCCCTTTTTTATTCGGAGCTTAAAGAATACGGAGACTTCGTTGTGATATTGGATAGGATTTCAGCGCGTTGAGCTCTACCTCAATCGAGTGCCAGATAATCCGCAACTCTTCTTGAGTAGCCCCTGATTCGCGGCTTGGCGCGAGCTTTATCCTTTACGTTACCGCAGTGCGCGTCTTCGAGCCGGAGGTACCGGTGGATTCTCTGTGTCGGAAGAGAGAAGGATCGGCGCTTCGCGCTCGTATAACTCCCTGAATGTGCCCGACAGTATCGCCACTCGCATGCGGCGCATAAGTGAGCGATAGAAAGTTAGATTATGAGTGCTTATAAGCTGAGACACGATAGGTTCTTGAGCTTTTACTAAGTGGTGAAGATACGCGCGGGAGAATCGCGCGCAGGTTGAGCAGGGGCACGAGCGATCGAGGGGATCGTCAATTATTCGGTAGACACCCCGCCTCAGATCGATCTTTCCATGAGAAGTAAAGGCTACTCCTTGACCACCGAGAGCTGTCGGTAAGATACAATCAAACATATCGACGCCACGCCGCACCGCCTCTAGAAGATCAATCGGTGTTCCGACGCCCATCAGGTAGCGTGGCTTGTCGGCTGGAAGAAGCTCAGCGGCGAACTCCGTGGTATCTTCGCGCTCCGCTTTGCTTTCGCCAACAGCAAGCCCTCCGAGGGCAAAGCCATCAAAATCGATCGATGTAATCTGAGCGGCGCTCTCCCGGCGTAAATGCGTAAAGCAGCCGCCCTGAACGATGCCAAAGAGAGCCTGCTGGGAATCGCCTCGGGCCGTGTAGCTGCGGTGCGCCCAGCGGGTTGTGAGTTCCAGAGCTGCTCTTGTAGTCGCCTCATCAGATGTGGAGCTTACGCAGTGGTCAAGGACCATCATAATGTCGCTACCGATAGTCTTTTGCATCTCAATGCTACGCTCGGGGGTAAGGAGTATTCGCCTACCATCTGTGTAGCTGCGAAATGACGCTCCGTCCTCCGAGAGTGAGATCTGCTTACTAAGAGAGAAGAGTTGAAAGCCCCCAGAATCGGTGAGCACGGCATGGTCCCACTTCATGAACCGATGAATATCGCCGTAACGTTGAAAGATCTCAGGGCCCGGCCGGATAAGTAAGTGATAGGTGTTTGCTAGGAGCACCTGATAATCGAGCTGGTGCGCGCACTCAAGGTCTAGGAAACGGAGCGCGGCCTGGGTCGCCACTGGCATAAAGATTGGGGTCTCGACACTGCCGTGAAGGGTTTTCAACGTAAGCGCTCTGGCACGGGACCATTCATCGCGGGCGTCGAGAGAGCAGGGTAAACGTGAGGAGATAGCCATGTGAGCACTAGTTATAGGCCAGATCGACACCGAGCTCAACGCGGAGCTCCTCAATAGTTATAGCTCTCATCGACATTAGCCGCTAGAATTAGGGTTGTTTTGAGAGGCGCCGGATATGGAGTCCGTACATGTACAACACACAGGCGAGGGTCGATCGTCCCTCGTGAAATTTATTGAGTCGCTGAGACTCAATAAGAGGTTCGAGATGTATCGTGACAAGGTACGAGTAGTGCCACGCGGGCTCTTCGTTGATGAACGAGTGGCTGAAGCTGTAGTGAGTGAATTTCAAGAGTGGCTTTTAAAAGCGAGCGCCGGTGAAGCGAATAAGACCACAGAGAAAACCAGGCAGTGGTTGTTCGAGGGGCATCAGCCGGAGCGTCTCTACGTGGTCGAGGGTAAGAGCGTACTGGCGGGATACCTGATACCAGCGGGGATCGCGAACCCTCAACAGTACGGGCTACCCTATTACCTGGGTTCCCTTCTCTCCACCGCGAGCTACCTCCATCCGGCAGATCCACAGCTCCACGACGTACCGGGTTTAGAGTTGCGCCAAGGAAAATTCGGAATTGAGGCCCTGGTCACGCGCCGCAGGAAGCAGATCGTCATTCCGGAGAATAGTATCCGATCGTTTCAAGCGATCGCGCAGGGCTCGCGCTTTTTACAGCGACGCTACCCAGGTATAGAGAAGAGTCTCGTTGTCTGTACTCAGAGTCTCGCGGGCCTGGCACGCAGAGCGCGATCTATCCCGAAGACATTTCCGATCGTTGTGCCCTTCGATGTGAAGACATCAAAAACGAGGGAACTGAGCGCTGCCGGCAAGTTTCTCTTTGTTGAGGAAAAAGGAGTCATAGTAAGGATACTGGAGTTGAATGGTCGAAATCTGAGCAGTTTTTTGAGGGACGAATTAGGGCGCGCTCCAAGGGAAAAGCTAGGCTCGTTTCGTTTGCTCACAAAACATCGAGACCTGCTCGGTTTTTACGAAATCAGTGGGCATCGAACCTCGATACACGCCCGGGCATTCTCAGAATTCGAGGAGCTGATACGCCGAACGCGCGAAAACAGGGAGAAGTTTAGCGGCTGGTTCACAGCGGCTGAGTGCTTCGAGAAGTTTTCCTCCATATACCAACTCTCGCAGCCGATTGAGCGGGGTAAAATAGCGGGAGCGCTAGCGCGGTTTGGAATTGAGGGGAGCCGTTTTCGTATTAACGGAGGCTGGATATTCGCGATCTCAAGCGATAATACCGTGATGCGTACGGTGGCAAAGCACATCCGACTG
This sequence comes from bacterium, assembly GCA_017853915.1. GTDB lineage: Bacteria > Bdellovibrionota_C > UBA2361 > UBA2361 > OMII01 > OMII01. The sequence continues at coordinate 1,479 of JAFMIS010000016.1, read as the reverse complement.
CCGGGGCACCGGCGAGGCTAGATCATAGAACAGTCGATAGTGAGGGAGGGTCTAATCTGAAGCTTAGAGATAAAAAGATTGACTTCCGCGGCGGTCCTGCCGTACCCTTAAGGGGTATGTTGAAGTTATTGAATTTCACAGCTTCTTTCTCTCAGGCCTGGTGGGCGTAAGCCCCAACATACGCTCCTTTCTTTCAATCCATTTCAGTTCAATCTAGTCTATAGTTCAGCGGACGCGCTCGCGCGCCGAGGAGTTCAGCGGACGCGCTCGCGCGCCGAGGAGTTCAGCGGACGCGCTCGCGCGCCGAGGGCGTTTTTACAGGTAGTTTTGTGAAGATTTCAACAACATGCCAAACGGTTATTGCGGACCTTACCTCGCCCGCTGCCGTATACCTACGACTGAGAGACCGGTTCGCCAAGGTCTTTCTTTTTGAGAGTTCTGACTATCATGGCGCGGGGGACTGTCGCTCCTTTGTATGTTGTGATCCGATCGCTGAGTACTCAATCTCAAACGGTGAGTACTCGACGCGGTTTGGATCAGAGGTGAGTGAGCCACTCCGCGTGGCTCCGGGCTGTGGCCTCCACCAGACGCTATCAAAGTTTCTGTCCGCTATCGAAGTGAGCGTGACGTCACAAGGTTTACCCAAGGGTGTCACTCCTGGAGCATTTGGACACATCTGCTTTGACGCGGTTCAGTACGCTGAGCAGGTCACGTTTGCTAAGCGCCCGTACCCTGGGCATGAGATTCCCTCCGTGCATTTCTCTGTTTTTCGATATGTTATCGCGTTTAATCCGCTACGAAATGAGGCTTACGTATTGGAAAATAAGCCCAGCGTTGAGGCCACAGCTCCGCTGTCGCTGAAGGAATTCATTAGCCGCGCGTTCCACGGTGTCACAAAGACCTTTCCGTTCCGAAAAATCGGGTCAGAGGAGTCCGTTGTCTCCGACTCTGAGTTTCTTGATTTAGTGCGGGTATGCAAAAAGCATATAGCTCGTGGTGATGTATTTCAGATCGTTCCCTCGCGTCGGTACATGCAGCGCTTTGAGGGAGATGACTTTCAGGTTTACCGAGCCTTGCGCTCGATCAACCCATCCCCCTACCTTTTTTACTGCGATTACGGGAGCTATCGCCTTTTTGGTTCCTCTCCCGAGGCTCAGATTACTATCTCAAACAACCAGGCTGGTATCTTCCCAATAGCGGGCACATACAGGCGCAGTGGTGATGATCAGGCGGATAGAGAGGTGGCCCAAAAGCTATTGGAAGATCCGAAAGAGAATGCGGAGCACTGCATGCTAGTCGATCTAGCGCGCAATGATCTCAGTCGACACTGCGCGGATGTACGCGTTGAGACCTTTCGTCAGCTTCAGTACTTTTCGCACCTCATTCATATCGTCTCGAAAGTGGTTGGAACCTTACGTCCAGGAACCTCATCCACACAGGTGGTGTGTGATACCTTCCCGGCGGGTACCTTGTCGGGGG
>JAFMIS010000282.1 GCA_017853915.1 bacterium | reverse complement strand
AACCCGCCAGAGCCACGTTTAAAGATATATGAGCCCCACATCGCGCCGACCGGATCTTTGATGACCGTGCTACTGGTGTACTCAAAGGATTTCCCAGGGTCCAAAATCGGCTGCACCCCCACAACCCCTGAGCCCTGTACCTCATTGATCTGCTCTCCCGCTGATTCGATCAACCAGTGCCGCTCCAGTAGTTGCACCCACGAATCAGAGCTGTTCTGAATGCGTATTGAATACGCGAAAACAAAGGAATTCTCGAGAGGATTCGATTCCTCGATGATCGGATGTGGCTCGACAGCCACGGTGATGTTTGAAGTGGTCTCAGTAAAGGTACTCACGTTACCCCATTCTATCCAAGAGGTCCCGGACTGGGAAGGACCAAGAAGCGCCTCTGAAAAGGCTTTGTTTTCAACTCCGTCGTTTTTGGGATACAAAAGCACTGATGCTCCATACCCTCAGACCTCTTAAACGATACCGCGGAGATATACAGGTCGATGTCCTCGCCCGCGAGATTCGCCCTCTGTGGAGACAGGTACGTCACTCAGCTCATTGGGCTCCCCTGCGTCGCTTGATGCGCGAACACTCCCTCCACGCGCTTCGCGCCACAGACGTACAAGTGAACCTAGACACAATCACAGCCTCTCTTCCCGTTGGAGGCCCCCATGACGAGCTGCTAGCCGCCTGTCGGAACCTTATTCCGTGGCGCGTGGGCCCCTATCAACTAGGAGACCTGGTGATCGATTCCGAGTGGAGATCAGACCAGAAGTGGCGCCGGATCGAGCCGATCATCGGCAGCGTGAAGAATCGGCGCGTCGCTGATGTCGGGTGCAGCAACGGCTACTTCCTCTTTAAGGTGTCGCAATTCAACCCCGAGGTTGCGCTCGGCTTTGATCCGATCGATAGGTGTTGGCTCCAGTTTGGCTTGCTGCAATCGCTTTTTCAGATCCCACATCTAGGATTTATCCCAACAGGACTTGCCTCCCTCAAGGCCTTCCCCAATTTCTTTGATCTGATCTTATGCATGGGAGTGCTCTACCATCAACGCGATCCGAGCGCCGGATGTGCGCGGCTCTTTGAGGCAACGAGGCCCGGCGGTCGCGTCTTCCTTGAGAGTCTAGTTATTGATCAACCGGGCTCACACCTTCTGAGGCCGCAAGAACGCTATGCTAAGATGAGAAATGCCTGGGTTATCCCGACAGCGGAAGCGCTCGTTACGCTCATGACCGAGGCGGGATTCTCGGATATTGAGCTCCATCGCTTCGGACCTATTACCTCAGCTGAACAACGCCGCACAGAGTGGGCTCCGTATGAGAGCCTCGCCGACTTCCTTGATCCAAACGATTCATCAAAAACTGTTGAGGGTTATCCTGCTCCCCACAGCGCCGCTGTTCTGGCCCGGCGGCCGCTCTAGCCCGCAAATGGTTTAATCACACCAGCGGCATCTATCGTTTTAAGCTCCGTTGGCAGTTTGAATCGATTGTCTCCCGTTGCTGTTATTAAACCTGAGGCAGTCGGATAATTTTTTAGGTCTCGTAAAAACGCCGCTATACTCGACCCATCTTTGCCCTCACGCGAGGCTCGCGCAAGAAGTTGGATCGCGTCGTAGGTTTGATTCGCTGTATAGTGAGAGGCTCCGGGATAGCGCTTGAGATACGCCTCTATAAACGCAGGCTGCGCATCAGCACCAGTTGAGTACACGACTCCCGAGAAGAGCCCGCCCGCGGCTTTTATCTCATCAGCATCCTCAAAGGTCTCAAAACCATACAGTGGCGCCGTAATACCCACTTCTCGTGATTGCCGCACGATCGGAGCAAGCTGCCCTGGGAAGAATATCGGAATGAAACCATCAACTGGTCCTTTGTTTTTGATGCGCCTTAGGATCGATCGAAAATCAAGGATCCCACTCACTACCTCTTCATCAGCGACGACCTCAATCTTGGCGTCTTTTCGAGCAAGCGCGACAAATGCATCACGAACTGCAAGCACCCCGTTATGAACAAGAGACACTAATGAAACTCGCTTGGTGCCACGCGCCACTAGATAGTCGTAAAGCTTTTGGGCCTCGTCCTCAGCGAGCGCCCAATAGGTGAAGCTATACTTTTTATTCCGTGCCACTTCAGGGTCGGAAGCGATCGCGATGTGCGCTATCCCGTGCGATTCAGCGAGCCCGACGACCGAGAGCGCTGTACTCGATGACCAGGTGACAAGGGCATCCACTTTATCGATATCGATAAGCTTGCGAGCGGCACTGACCGAACGAGCATTGACGAGTCCGTCGTCCTCAACAATCACTGAAACGCGGCCCTTGTCCTCAATAGGGAGCTGCTCAAGAGCCAGTTCAATTCCGCGCTGGCTGATGGCACCGAAGTTCGCCGCCTGTCCAGAGAGCGGGAGGATCACGCCGATCTTGAGGGGAGGAGCTTCAGCCCTGGTCGCATCAACAGGAGCGCAGGAGAGTATTACAAAGAGAAGCGCGGTAATGATTCGCATAGACAGACGGTAGCAATGGTCAGGAGCTGAAGCAACCACGCGTCATCGGGCGAATTAACGAGGAGGACCAACGCATACAAGGTCAACGAAGAACATTCGTCGCGATATGTAATATTTCGGCGCCCGACCCGGGCGCCCTCCAAGGATTCCTTCAATCTTTTTTGAGGGAGCGCACGGTTCCGTACGCGCCTGGTGACACGCCTCATGGTAAGGGCAAGTGCGCCCCCAGCCATCCCATACGCACCGTGCAGCCACGGACGCAAACAACGACCACTCTGGGTTACGTGGGACTTGTTGGCGCCCTCCAAGGAAATGGGCTTTGCTAATAATTAGCCCCTGTAATCAATTCTTCAATCGACAAATTGAGGGCCTTGGCCAATTTTGCTATCGCGCCAATACTAATGTTCTGCTTGCCGTGCTCAACCGCACTTATGTACGCTCGATCGAGGTCTGAGGATGTCGCGAGCTCTTGTTGACTTAATCCGCGCAGCTTTCGATATTCATGCACCGAGTGGCCAAGCTTGCGTAGGAATATTCCGAGCGCGTTCTCAGGATTCAGTAGCCCGCAGACCTGCCGAGCCATCGTAACTGCTTCTTGTGGATCCAGAGTAAATCCGTCAGCTTGAACAGATTCAACCAATTCAGGGTGGTTAATAAACGCCGAGCCCCCCAAAAGTATCTTAGGCGCCGTCGGTAATTTTCGAAGCCGTGCAACGAGGTCTTGCGCAACGGGAACAAGCGATGTCAGGGACACCGATACGCACACCACGTGAGCCTCGCGCGCTTTTGTGTACGGCACCAGGTGATCCGTTGGCACATCAGCTCCCAGGAAATCGACATCCCATCCATCCACCACGAGAAAATCGGCCACCGCTTGGGCACCTATAAAATGCTGATCTCCCTCTACAGAACTGACGACGGCTTTTAGTCCAAGCTTTAGACGGGTCTTCAACATACCCCGAAGACGTGCCATCTCACGCAACGTTATCTGAGTGGCGATGTGCTCCTGAGGAATCGTTATCTCCCCACGGTGCCAACGTGCGCCGAGATCCACTTGGGCTGGCATCAGAACATCAAGGTAGAGCTTTGAGGGTATGATTCCTGCCGCAAGCCCTTGGTCGATGACACTTTGGGCGCGGTCGGCAGACCCCTCAAGGATCGCCGCTACATA
>JAFMIS010000281.1 GCA_017853915.1 bacterium | reverse complement strand
AGGAAACCAAATAGCAGGAACTATTTCGGGTAATCTCATTAGCCTCAATGCACAGCTTGCCACATATACACAGGCCCATACTGCCTATCTGATGCAAATGAACGGTGCATCCGCTGCCGCAAGAAACCGCATGGACCATGTCCTTGATGGCTGGGGCCAGCCATACCAGGGCAATCCCATCCCAGAAAATCCATTTAGAAGGTAACCCATGGAAGCGAACACCGGCTCACTCACCACCATTCTTCACCAGCTACTGGATATATTTAGCCTAGGCCAACAAGGCGTCGCCGGAAGTGCGTTTAGCCTTCTCACGCTTCTCGCAGGCATTGAGCTCACCTTGGCGGCACTGTGGTGGGCAATTACAGGTCGCGATGGGCTTGTTCCGCTGATGCGGAAGATTCTCCTGCTCGGCTTCTTTGTTTTCGTTGTTCAGAATTATCCGACCCTGCTTTCAATTGTTGTCGAAGGTTTTATCCAAACAGGAAAGACAGCCAGTGCGAACGGTGGCGATGCCCTAGCCTCCGTTCGCGATCCATCGACTATAATTGATGCGGGCTTCTTTGTTGCCCTTCCAATCCTCGACCATCTGAAGAGCTTTGGCGACTGGGACGTTTTATTCCACCTTCATGACATCATCATCACTGGTCTCTGCGCTCTCGGAATTCTGGGAGCGTATTTCATCATCGCCATCCAGGTCTTCGTCACTTATTTGGAATTCGCAATTGTATCAACTCTCGGACTAGTCCTGATTCCATTCGGCGTTTTCAAGCACACAGCATTCCTAGCTGAGAAGGTTTTCGGGGCCATCATCTCATTCGGTGTGAAGCTCATGGTGCTTGGGTTTTTAGTATCGGTCACTGTGCCAATAATAAAAGCTTTTAACGTACCACCCGACCCGAGCTGGACTCAGCTATTCAATCTCGTAGTCGTATGTTTCGCCGTAGCAGCGCTTTCATGGCATGCGCCGGGCGTTGCGGCTGGACTTCTCAGTGGGGGACCATCTCTCACTGCCGGAACTGCGGCGGGAGCAGCCGTTGCGGGTGCTGCCATCGGAGTAGGTTCTACTCTTGGAGCCTCCGCAGCAACAAGAGCACCAGCGCAAATCGCATCAAGCACCTACAGAGGCATAACTTCAACAACTACCGCTGCCGCCCAAGCGCTCGGAATCGCAAGCGGAGGGGCTCAAGTCGCAAGTTACAACAAACAGATCGCAGGCGGTGGGCGACTTGCTCAAATAGCTTCTGGAGCGGGCGGTGCTGTAACTTCGATCGCACAGAGTTCCTTCAATAAAGTCACATCACCTATCCGAGAGTCACTCTCCAGCATCAGCTCTGGATTCAGATCAAAACAATCGTCAGTGCCGGGTTTTGATTCCATTGCGATGCGAAAAGCATCCTCAACCGCGAATCAACAATCAGGTTCCGGGTCCGAACGGAATACTTCCGCTCAGTTCACACCCGCACAATCCAGTGCTGCAAACGCGTCGACAACCAGCGACAAAGGGCAGGCATCACCTCATGAAAAGAAGACTGATTCAGATCCGAAGGGCCCAATACAGCACGCCAAGACGGAGAGCCGGACCCCACGCTCCCACACAAGGACCGCAGCACACCTGCACCTTGCAAAGGAAGCCTTCCCCGAAACGGCGCAGCCGCAGGGCGGACTACACGTACCACTACCAACTAACGAGGAGCCCAAAGAATGAGAATAGAATTCACTACTCCGCCACCTAGCTACAAGCCGGAGACCTCGCCTTCGACTCCGTTTCTTCGTGCACGGCAGGAATGGGACGAACGAATTGGGAGCACTGTGGTGCAAGCAAAGAATTGGCGCCTAGCCTTCTTTGCAAGCACGGTAGTCTCGTTACTTCTGCTGTCACTCCTCGGATATCAAAGCACGCAACGTCGGGTGATTCCCGTTGTAGTAGGCCTGGACCGTGAGCGGGGTGAAGCGGTTTTCATGGGCCGCGCTAATAGCCAGCCCTATCAACCTCAGCTTCAAGAGATAAAATTCTTTCTTACTCACTTTATTACGCTAGTGAGGGCCGTCCCTTCTGACCCAGTTTTGATAAAGCGGAACTGGCTGAATGCCTATCAGTTCCTCCGCCCCAAGGCAGCGAACGCTCTAAACGAAATCGCGAATCAAGATCCGAAGAGCCCACTTAAAAGAATCGGAAAAGAGACACTAACTCTACAACCACTATCGGTGACTCAAGTAGCGGGTGGATCTTCCTACCAAGTTCGCTGGGAGGAGACCGCATACAACTCTCATGGCGCGGTGATCGAGCGCTACATCATGAATGGCGTATTCACAATCGAAGTCAATCTACCAGATGACGAAAAGGTTCTTGCCGTAAATCCGCTCGGTGTCTTCATCACTAACTTTCAATGGAATCGGGAACTATGAGAATAATAAGTAACGCAGCTGTATTCGGTGCAATCCTATCGGCATCCACAGCGATCGCAGAACCATTACCTTCACCAAACAAGCTAACTCAAACATTCGAGGACGCCTCGAACCGGTCGAAGGAATCAGCCGCAAGGGAATTTTCGATCGAGGACTCGCCCACCAACCCAGGTGCGACACCACAACCAACTAAGTCGCCCATTTCTAAATCAGAGAAAAGCACCGATCAGGTAATAGATGATTTGATGAAGCAAGTGGAAAACCTTCAATCAAAAGTGGTGGTGACGCGCAAAACATCTCTAGCTGAACAAAAGCCCACAACCTCAAAAGTTATGGGCTCACGCACCGTCTACTCATTCCGTGATGACGAAATATTCAAGGTACACGCGGGCGTTGACCGGGTAACCGACGTTGAGCTTCAGCCTGGGGAAGCGCTGACGAATCCACCAGTCGCGGGCGATACCGTTCGCTGGAAGATTGCGCTTGTGAAGAGTATGAGAGGCAATCAAGAGAGCACGCATGTAATTATTAAGCCTCTCGATACCGACATAGAAACGAACGTCATTATCACGACCAACCGCAGAACTTACCATCTGCGAGTTGTCGCAAGCGACTGGTACATGCCCTCCGTATCCTGGAACTACCCTCAGGATGAGGAGCTTGAAGCGCAGGCTCAAGCGCTCGTGAGCGAGCGGACTGAATCCGTTTCCGTCTCTCCCGATTCCCTTAACTTTGCTTACGAGATCTCTGGTGACGATTATCCCTGGAAGCCTCTCAGAGTTTTTGATGACGGAACCAAAACCTACCTCCAGATGCCACTGGAGATGAAGTCCCACGAAGCTCCAGCATTTTTCGTGATTGAGGATGACGACGTGTTGCTCGTTAATTACCGGGTGAAGGGTGACTTCTATGTTGTCGATCGCCTCTTTGAGCGGGCCCAACTCCGTGTTGGCACAAAGCGCATTGTGAATGTCTGGACCAAAGCAAGTCGTCCGTCGCTTTTTGAGAGGATTTTCTAATGAGTACTTCGTCCGACCAGAACCAGATACGGCCCGAGGTACTTCCCCTAAGGGCCAAGCCTCCCAGCGCCACAATCGCATTCAATAAGCGAACGGTTCTCGGTGGAGTGATTGGCCTCGCGTCGCTAGCGGGTTTCGCGATTCTTGATGGCTTCTCAGGCAACTCCGACAATCAAACCAAGCCGCAAGCAGATAACCGTCCCGCACAGGTTGGGGAAGCTGTAAGAAATCTTC
>JAFMIS010000280.1 GCA_017853915.1 bacterium | reverse complement strand
CTGATGCGTGAGCTTGTGATGCTCGAAAATCCTCTCAGGAGAGCCTCGACTAAAACCGAATCTAGGGCGTGACCTTAGGTTCTTGCTTGCGCTTTATACAGACCCTTGGGGCTACATGCCCATTCAACTTTCTGCGACCATCAAACCCTCCAACTGCCTGCCTAAACGGCGTAACCACTTGAAACATATGGGATTAACGCTCTATTTTTCTTTGCTGGCGGTGACCTAGACAGAGTCTAAAGTTGTGATATTATTCACGCTCTTGAAGTCCCTCCTCGCCAGTTAGTGTAAGGCAACACACCACTGGGAGAGGCGTACGCTAAAGACCAGGGTAAGGCCCCATACATGGACTCACCTGGGAGGACGAAAAGTGTAGTAACGCGAGCAGTTCGCAGAAGTAGTAGACAAAGATATGGCAAAGAAAAGTACAGTTCTCCGAAATGAGAAGCGCAAAAAGATGGTTGCGAATCAGTTTGCTCGCCGCCAGGAGCTTAAGGCCAAGGCTCTCGATCCGAAGTTGTCGGATGAGGAGCGTTACAAAGCTCGCATGAAGCTTCAGTCACTTCCTCGAAATGGAGCTAAGGAGAGAATCCGCAATCGATGTCAGCTCTCTGGTCGATCGCGTGGTATCTACAAGAAGTTCATGATCTCCCGGATCGTGTTTCGTGAAATGGCTCACAAGGGACTTCTTCCAGGCGTGACCAAGTCTAGTTGGTAGACAGCTGGGATTGCCCAGAGTTCATTAGAAAAACCGCGCAATCGCGCGGTTTTTTTTTACCCCTAACTCCCTCGTGCTATGCCAGCATATCAGCAACTTTAGTATCCTAGCGCTGCGGAACGGCATCTAATGTCTATCTTTTGAGAATCGGTCTTAGCGTCGATCAATCGGCAAATGGACGGTAAACACGCTTCCCAAACCATCGCCATCACTTTGAGCCGAGACCTTTCCTCCATGAGCCTCGACGATGGATTTTACCAAAAATAGGCCGATTCCCAGCCCTCCGCGCCGATACGATTGGTGATCTTCCACTTGAGAAAACGCTTTAAAGATCTCGTCGCGCTTCTCAGGCGGTATCCCTCGGCCATTGTCAGCAACTCGCACAACCACCGAACCACTATCATGGGCGACGGACAGATGGATTTTACCCCCGTCGGGCGTATATTTAGCGGCGTTGTCGAGCAAATTACTAATCACCTGAGCCATCCGGCGAGCGTCGATAGTGAGCTCAATCGGCTCCTCAGGCAGAGAGAGCGTGAGCGAGTGTTTACCTTGTTTAAGGCCATTCGAACTTAATTCCATCGCCACATTGATGACATCACCGATCGCGACATGCGTAGTATCAAGGGACATCCGCCCCTCCGACAACCGCGCTAGATCCAGCACATCGTTTACCAATCGAATGCTATGAGACAGCTGCCTCTCCATCATTTCGCGCGCTCTCGTAACGTGGGCTTCATCAGACGCCAACTCAAAGATCTTAAGCCCAGAACGAATAGTAGAGAGAGGGTTTCGAAGCTCATGCGCAACGAGCGCAAGTATTCTTGCTTGCCGTTCGGTCTGAGTCGGCACAGTCCCCGCGGAACAATGTGATTCCGTGATATCAATTGCCAAACATACCGCTCGAGATGCAGCCGTGCGATCGCCCAACCCCGGCCCTAGGGATACGAGAATCTTTTTTCCTCCATCTACAGGCCCAATTTTAATCTCTCTTCGAGACACCTCTCCCTGTAACACGGCCCGAGAGATTGCCTCATCGCACCACCCAATTTCGTCGCTATTAGAAGAGAGGAGATCCTGCAGTTTACTCACTGGAGTTTGCCCGGGGATAACTTCAACCCAGTCGTCGCTCATCCACAAACACCGACCCTCCCTATCTACAATAGCCGCGAAAGCCCTATTTCCCAGCAACGCGGCCTCACAGTTGCTTACTACCTCTGTTTTTGTGCTGGGAGCTTCACTCTTTGAAACGTTATTATCGTGTGTCCCATCATTCCGATCTGAACCCATACACATCCACCTAAGACTTGTAGAATAAACCTTGGCCATCTGGAACGAATCTCATTCTTAGATTACCGGAAAACAACTGCCGGGCTCGACTTATAATCGAGCAGATTCAGAAAGAGTTGCGTCGAAAGAATTCAGATAAGGAACGCGACGCCGCGGACTCAAAAGTACATGCCGGCCCAAGGCTCAGTCAGATTATTTCTCTACCTGAACAACTACGAGATCACGCGAGGTTTTTTCAAGGCCATTCGAATAGCGAGCTATCTCACGGATTGGTGATGTTAAAAACTTTTTCAAATCCTCCACTTTTCTCTGCTCAACAAAGACGACCGCGCCAGCATCGAGAGAGCTCGTAGCGCCGAAAAATGGTTTATTGAGATAGAAACTAGCCGCGTAAGCTTCGGAGCCATACGAGTATAACTGATCTCTCTGATCTGGCTTCACCGCCGCAAGGAACTCAGTGGAGCTAAGCCATGTCTTCACTGAAAGCCTCTGCGCAACTGCATCATAGACACATAAACTTACCACAAAGACCGCTCCGATTACTGCGACACCAAGAGCCTGCATCGGTATGTTCAGAGTTTGTCGAAGCTCACCTCGCGGCACACTAATAATCAACACTGCACTCACCGCAAGCATAGTCATGGATGGAACGGAGCCAAAGCTAGCCAGCCACGAAGACCACACAGAATGAAACGGGAACGACGAGATCAACAGAGCGAGCCCCGAAATCACGATAGCTAATACCGCTACGCACACACACACAAGACTCAGCATTCTATGAACGCGTTCCAACTTTGAGCGGAGGCAACTTTCTACAAGAATCGCCAAAAACGGGTAGGCCGGGAGGAGATAAACACTCCGCTTACTTGAAGGCACGCAAAAGAACAGAATAATTGACCCAGCGGCTATCACCGAAAACTTGAGAATATCCGGGAGGCCCCTCCACCACGCGCCAACACTATGGCCTTTGAAATTGCTCCGATGAATTACCGCCTGAATGCCCGCGATCACGAGCAGAATTGTCCAGGGAAGAAGTCCGATGGCCAGCATGCCTACCAGATAGGCGACCCCATGCTTGTGGGGCTCATCCTGCATAGTGCTCGTAAATCTCTCAAAGTTCTCATATCGAATCTTGTCGAGGAATTCATCTCCACGCTCTATGTATCCGAGCACATACCAGATCGACACCACAAACGTAGCAAACACGCACAACATAAGTGTGCGCGACGCAATCGACGGAATCGCGCCAATTTTAAAATCGCGCTGGGACCAGACAAAAAAGGAGAATATCCCAAGCGGTAGCACAATTCCTACTGGACCTTTTGTAAGCGCTGAGCAGACAAGCAACACCCCAGCGATGTACGGTATCCCGCGAAACCCTTTCTCCCACCACCCATACAAGGACAGCAGCGCGCCAGCCATACTGCAGGCCAAGATTGTGTCGACACGACAGGTCGACGCACCACGAAACCATTCACTCGAACTGAGCAGAATCAAAGAAGCTCCCAGAGCTGCCTGCACACCTATTCGCTTAGCTACAAAGAGGAAAAAAGCAGCAGTAAAGACGACAAAAGCTAACGCTGACGGTAATCTTGAAGTTAGTTCCGTTACTTCTCCGCCTGGAAGCGACACAAGCGCTATAAGCCAATGAGAAAATGGCGGTTTGGATGGCACGGCTCCATCGTATGCCGG
>JAFMIS010000279.1 GCA_017853915.1 bacterium | reverse complement strand
TCGGGCGCCGAGATGTCGCGAATCGCGATTAACATTTTTGGTTTACGTTATACCCAGCGGCCGGACCGGCCGCCCTCCAAGGGGGCATCGTTCCTTGCGCAGCTCTGATTGATGACCGCGAATAATTGGAGGGCGCCCGGGTCGGGCGCCGAGATGTCGCGAATCGCGATTAACATTTTTGGTTTACGTTATACCCAGCGGCCGGACCGGCCGCCCTTCCGAATGCGCATCGAAGCAGCCCGCCTCGGCGAGTGATTTGTTCCGCCTCACCAGAGATAATAAACTTATTCACGTGATTGATTGTCCGGCGCCGCGCGACTGAGACGGAGATCCTTAAAGATGTCACGTTGATCTCGTAGGTGTAGATCCTGAAGTGTCTCCGATACAGCGCCCGAACGCGGCAGAAATACCGCGCCGCAGATAGTTGGGCTCTTGCAGTTTGTAAAGCTGGGATGCGTGAACGGCCTATTTAGAACTCTTTGTAGCGCCGCGAACGCGAAGATACCGGCCTCCATGCCGTTGCTCGGTAGCCCTACTTCATCGCTCGACGTCACTAGTGAGTTGAGGTCCCGAAACGTTAAGGGTAATTCCCTAAAAAGATGTTGATGTTTTGGAATAACGTAGTGTGCTGACCCCTGAAGCAGAGATCTGAATTCGCCCGCGAGGACGCGGTTTTTCCAGCCTCCCCCAAAGAGCAGGATCTTCTCCGGTTGGTAGCCCGATTTGGCAGCGATGGCGAGTGAGTGAGCTATGCAATAGGCAGAAAAAGCAACCACTGTTCGTAGTCGATCTTCAAACGGGACGCGCGAGTCTCTCAGTTCAGGAGGGAGTCGATACCACTGCGGATCGAATGAGCGCGGGCCCTCTACTTCAAGAGCGTTTGCTCCATCCTCGCGCGCAACTGATTGTTCCCATAACAGTCGCAGGAGCTCGCCGTTCACCGTTCCGCGCGCCGCCGTTACGCCCTCGTTGTCAATTAACGCGCCGCGCTCCTCTCTCATCAGGAGGTCGGGGAATTGGTTGCAGGGACCACAATCCCATCCCCGAACGTGCTGAGTGGAGCTGGTGATAAGAGCGATGTTAGACGTGTTCCCAGCGTTTATAAACACCGCCTTTTCGACACCAAGAGTTGAAGCAAGAAAGGCGTTAAATGCCGGGGCGAATGGCGCGCCCTCTCCACCATTCAGAAGATCATCGGAGCGAAAGTCGGCAACTGTGACGACACTCTGGGCGTCGGCGATACGGCCACCATCGACGAGTTGAATCGTATAAGGGCGCGCGTCGCGCGCAGTAATGCTCGGTGGTGCGTGACCCAACGTTTGACCGTGAAAACCGATCAGGTCGAGATCCGCGCCGGTTTCAGCTCGAACGTGTCGCCGAGCCTCAGAGAGGGCCTCATTCACGGCTTGATGGTAGATGAGGTGGGTGGATGAAAGAGTCTGCTCAACCAAGGGAGTAATTCGTCCACGAGTTTCTCGAAGCTTGTTCTTGAGGTCGAGAACGTGGGCTCGCAACTCTTCAGAGCAGGGGCTGGAGTAAAAGGAAACCTGTTTAAAGCTTTCAACAGAGGAGCCCAGTAAGTCTACTTTAAAGGTAGCGATGTCGACGGCATCGAGTGAGTTGCCCGTCATTATTCCGGTCACATAGAGGGTTTTGTTCTTCGCTGAGGGCATAGCTGTATAGTACTCGAATGCGCAGAATAGCGAGAGAAGCATTTCACTACCATCGGGTTTTTGAGGTGCGCTGTGTACGGCTAACCATGGAGCTACGAGAGAGAAACCGAGAGAAAAGGGGAGACGTATCCACACAGATACACTGAGGATTTATCGCAGGAGTAGGTCCCCCGCGTGCTTCGGTGACGGGGCCTGAGCGCCATGAGCCCTCGCAAGCCGGGCGCGCATCTAAGTCACAGGGCTCGTGTGGTCTGATATCCATTAACAAACAGCTGTCAGCGGTGTGGGTTGCATCGGATGATATCTCTCTGCGTCATAGCAAAAAACGAATCACGTCACATCGCGGCGATGTTGCTGAGCGTGCGCGAGCTTGTGTCAGAGATGATCGTCGTCGATACCGGCTCGGAGGATTGTACTCCTCTGATAGCGAGGGATCACGGTGCGCGAGTTATTGAGTCTCCATGGTCAAATGACTTTTCAGCTGCTCGCAACAGGTCTCTGGGAGAGGCTCGATATCCATGGATCTTAGTTCTTGATGCTGACGAGGAGTTGGCTCAGCAATCTATCGGTGAGATCCGAAGCCTCATCGCGGGGGAGGCGCGGGCGTACTCTCTTGATCGGTACCACTACTGCAATTCCTTTGACTTCGTGGGCTCAGTAGAGCTGCCAGTTGAGCACTGTGCGCGCGCGCGTGGCGCGGCCTCATATTTTGTTACGCATGATGTGCGTTTATTTCCTAATAACCCACGAGTTCGCTACACCGGCGCCGTTCATGAATCGGTTGAGGATTCGCTCTGGCCGGCTGGTTATCGCACGTCGCGGTCTCAAGCGGTGATCCACCACTTTGGGCCCTTGAGTGGTGATGAGCATGCCGCTAAAAAAGGAGAGCAGTATGTAGCGCTCGCGCGGGAGAAGGTTTCGGCTAATCCCTTAGATTGGCGCACATGGCGCCACTTGGGCGTGGAGCTCCAGAATCGGGGACGCAATGAAGAGGCGGTTCAAGCTCTACAACGTTCGGTTAATCTCTATCCCTCCTATGCTGCGACATGGAGGCAGCTCGCGATTTCGTTGTGTGTCCTGGGTTCCTACAAGGAGGGCCTTGAGGCTTTTGCGAGGGTATTTGAATTAGACGCGTCGTGTGTCGTGACGTGGAACGCCTTAGGGGTTGTTTTTATGCAGCTCGGCAGGTTGGCGGACGCCGAGCACTGCTTCTCGACTATTCTGCAGCACGATCCCAACAACCGTGTCGCTCAGAAAAACTTTGATATGGTGCGGGCTCAGCGCTCGCGCGTGGGGTAGTAGCCATATCTGCTAAGCATCAAAAAAGATGATATATCAATGGGTTGCCCGAGATATGCCTGATCTATCTTGAAAATTAGCTTTCGCCACCTTATCTGTTTCATAATAAGAGGCGAGGGTGATGTATAGGCCCACAATCAGCCTACTTCTTTGGGGGTAGGCCTATCGACGGAAGAGGTATGCCGATCTACGAGTACGAGTGTAAAGAGTGTGGTCGCTTCGAGGTGATCCAAAAGTTTAGTGATAAGCCCCTGACGCAGTGTCCACGGTGTAAGGAGAACGGCAAAAAGAGTTCGGTCCAAAAGGCGGTTTCCGCATCAGCCTTTCACCTCAAGGGTAGTGGCTGGTACAAGACCGATTATTCATCTGGCAGCTCATCGACAGTCTCCACCAAGAAGAAGTCTGAGTCGACTTCGAGTGACTCAACGAGCTCATCCTCATCAACTGAATCGGCGCCAAAGAAGGCATGCGGTTCTGGTTGTGGGTGCCACTAAGATCTCCGCGCGCGCGCGACCTCGGCTGGTACTGGTATTTCATGAAATATGTGGGGTCGCTGCCGCAATCAGCTTTGATATGCGGTCAGCAACTCTTCGTTGGTAATGGATGGGAAAACGAATTACTTTTTTACAAGTAGCTGATTTATAGCGCTCATGACAACGCACAGGTTTTGGACCGTACGCATTCCTCTAGTTTTGATACTAGTCCTATCGCTCGGCTGCTCCCGGCGAATG
>JAFMIS010000278.1 GCA_017853915.1 bacterium | reverse complement strand
AACGCCTTAACCGCCGCGGATTGCAGAGCAGAGATCTTGTTCGCGCGATACTGAGCGGCCGCCTCTGAAAGAGGATAGCCGGCATACTTCATGAGCGTTTCGGGGATGGTCTTATCCTCAACCCGCGACTGAATGCTCTCGCCCGTAAGTTCTTTTATCTCCACGAATGAGAATCCACGCGCATAGAGTGTAAAGGCTCGCTCAAAACGGCTACATTCCTCCTTCACTCTCTGAGCTTCCGCCGTACGCGCGTTACCATCGTAAGAACCAACTTTAGCGATCGTATCAAGCGCTGACGTCATTTGAGCCTGGCCGACCCGTATCTGCGAAGCGCTAATTCTTCCGCGCTCAGCCAGCTCCGCGTCTGAAATCTGATAGAAGGAATAGCGGGCGATAGCAGCAGGCATACTCCCTTTCACCCACGAGCGCGCCTCGCTACATACCTCCTCCTGAATTTCGCGCACAAATTTACCTGCCCGCACCATCGCTACAGACTTGTAAAAATTGTCCATCTCGGAGCAGATCTGCTCGGCTAATCTCTCTTTATCCGCCGCGGGATAAAACTCTACGTTGGCCAAAGCCCTGCGGTAGTGGGCGCTGACTACTTCCGCGTGTTCATTGATTCTAGCGACTCTGGTTTGGAGGGGTTGATGGACCATGCGGGCCGAGATTGTAGAGCATAGGCTGTATGAATCAATCCCGAAGGTGGCCCTGGAGGCGCTCGTGATGTCAGAGCCCACCGCCTCATCGTTTTTGGCAGGAGCTTTGGGTTCGAATTAGAAGTTTCGGTCGATTTTAGGATTCTTGCTCGGGTGGGCTCACTGCTATTACGAACGAGTGGCATCTCCGTAATAGGTGACAGCACAGGTTACGGCACTGTCCGTGGAGCCTGGCGTGTTGCAACTATTGAAATTGATAGTGAGGGTCACCTGGGCTTTATCGCTACCATTCTCAAGGTATCCCACCTGCGACAATGTCGAGGAGCACGAATAGGGGGCGATCGAGCCCCAATTACCAAATACCGGAGCCTGCGCTAAGAAGCTAATAGTCTCCCCGGGGCCCTGTCCTCCCGTCGCCGTACTTCCATCCACAGCTACGACGGTGAACACATCATTCGTATCTATCGAGATGTTCATGGGGAAAAGGGGGTTGATGTCCGAATCAACCGAGAACGGACAGGCGTTCTTGAAAGAGGTAAATGAACCATTCCAGGTTCCAGCAAAATCAGACGAACTATCCCCACAACCGAGGAAACAACCAGCGAAGAGGATGACAAGAGCATGCTTTTTCATAACGTACCGCTGAACCTTATAACCTACTAGGCGATAAAGGCAATCTGACTTTTGGGATTACGCTCAAAACTGGTCAAAACAGCCCCCGACAGGGGGTGCCGGGTCGAGACCATGGCATATTAGACACTACCACGTGAGACACTGGCATATGAGACCAGGGCACATTGGGACACTCCCAGCCCATACCTCAGATATGGGGTATCTGGTGCGGTTTCTACGGCTTGTGGTTCACAGCTGTGCTCTGACGGTTGCCTCCTTGTGTGTCTTGGCATTTTTTACGCGGCCAGTACAACCCAAAGCTGCAAACGATTGCTCAAAGCTCGCTTCCCATGCATCGCTCGCTGTTCATAACGCGCCTCGCTCTCGGGATGCTTACTCTGATGCCTCAACGAGCACTACCCTTCGTCGGAAGTTCGCGCGGATGAGGGCCCTGCTCAGAAAAGATCGGGTGATCTTAGAAACCATGCTGCTCAACCTGGAATAATCGCGATCGAAGAAGCCACGCCGCCGTGTGTGGAAGCATCTTCCTGTTTGGAGCCCCAATTCAACAGGCTTCTCGAAGAAACTCTGTTATCGGATTAAATCTCGCCGAGCCCAAGCGACGCTCGAGCCGCATGGTGACTCAACTGTAACAAACACCTCCCCTGACCCGCCGCATACGCTGAAGAAGATCCCGTCGATAAGCTTCTCTGACATTGACTCATTTTTTTAGGAATATCGCATGAGAATCATAACGACCCTGTGCGCAGTACTACTTCTAAATTTCGCGCCACACCAGGTGTACGGCGCAGTACCAGGAGCGCTTGTTGGAGAGAGCTCGCACTTTAGTTCAGACGCTCGCGTGGCGCTGGGCGCCTATCGAGGAATGGTTGAGGAACATGCCGAGGGCATCGTGCGCGCCTTGCGAATCATCGCCAATACCACCGAAGCTAAATCAGGCACATGGGAGGCGCTGAAGTCTGTTTTAACTCGTTACAGCGATGACCTTCCGACCGACGCCACCGCATGGTTTGTGCTACCGGATGGAAGTTACTATGCCACGGAAACATCTGGGATGACCGAGCAGAACCTAAAAGATAGGCACTACTTCCCCGCACTGATGTCAGGCAAGGAAGTTTTTGGAGATCTTGTGATTAGCAAGTCGACGGGTCACCGCTCGGTTATTATCGCCTCCCCCGTGGTTTCAGAGGGAAAAGTGATTGGAGGCGTAGGAGTCTCTCTCCGAGTGCGTCTGTTGTCGGAATTAGTTGATAAACACATGCCCCTTCCACCCGACTCATACTTCTACGCGCTTGAACGCGATACTCGGATCGTCTTGCATCGAAAAGCGGAGCGTATGTTCAAGACACCCAGCGATGTTGGTGATGAGGCTCTTGGAGAGGAGTTTAAGCGGGTTCTTCGTGAAGACCACGGAACGTTTGAATATACCCTGAACGGCAAAAAGATGGCCGCGATCTATGAATCTTCACCGATGCTGGGGTGGTACTTCTTTATAGCGAAAGAGATAGGAGCGTAGTCCCAGAACGAAATATGAGGCGCCCGACCCGGGCGCCCTCCAAGAGCATGGTCGTGACGCGCGTTACCTCGCAATGAACGCGATATCGCATTTTGGAGAGGCCCCACGGGTCGCGGCGATTATCGACCGAAAATATTTCATGTGTAGGGATCTCGGGTCGGGCGCCGGATATTACGCGCGTTGGAATGACTGCATTCCACCTTCAACACAGCCGCTCCCTTACAAACATTCGTTATACAAGGGCAAAAAAAAGCCCCACAAAGCTTTCGCTTTGCGGGGCATAAATTCGCCGAAGGCGACCTCGCCGTAGCCGCGCAGCGGGAGGGCGGGCAGGCAAAAAAAAGCCCACCAAAGCTTTTCAGCCTTGGTGGGCATAAATCTGGCAACGACTTACTTTCCCGGGAGATCCCAGTATCATCAGCCTTTGAGAGCTTAACTACCGTGTTCGGAATGGGAACGGGTGTGACCTCTCAGGTAGAGTCACCAGAAGATCGGATACCCCCTCAGGGATATCCTGTCTTCTGTTGCGAGTGATAATAACTACTTTCAATGCCCGCTTCAACAGCAGGCTCCTACTTCTGTAGGAACAAATCAGTATTCTCGAGCACAACCAGCCGCCCCCTGAAGGGGGCGAGCCTCGACTCCTTTCGGAGGCGAGCTGTATTTTATTCGGCTGCAACTTTGTGTGTTTTAACTTCAAACACTTCACCTTAATGCCTTAAGAAAAAAGGTTAAGCCTCACGACAAATTAGTACTGGTCAGCTGAACGTATTACTACGCTTACACCTCCAGCCTATCAACGTCATAGTCTTTGACATGTCTTAAGGGGTCTTACGACCCAGGGATATATAATCTTGAGGCTAGCTTCCCACTTAGATGCTTTCAGCGGTTATCTATTCCGGACAT
>JAFMIS010000277.1 GCA_017853915.1 bacterium | reverse complement strand
ATCTCCACCTCGCACTATCGATTCCACCGTGGCCAGGTGATTACCAAAGGTAGCGTTAGCGCTCGCAAAATCGGTCGGATTCGGGATCTGCCCAACGAACACAATGTCAGCATCAGGAAGGGCAAGGGCCGGGACGCCGCAAAAAATGCGCAGGACAACCCCCATGAAGAGGATCCTTCTCATCCACTTTATATGATGTACGAGCCTTACCTCGGTCATGCTTACAGATTACCCTAGTATCCGTCAGCAACCAGCAGCTTTCGTGCCATGTGGCGTGCGGGTCAGGCGCCCTTAGCCGCTCGGAAGCCCGAATCAAGGTCGGCGATCAGGTCATCACTATCCTCTATTCCCACCGATAGCCGAACCAACCCATCTACTATACCCACCCTCTCGCGCACCTCCTTGGGTATTGAGAGATGCGTCATAAGAGCTGGGTGCTCGATCAAGCTCTCAACTCCTCCCAGACTCTCCGCCAGGGAGAACACCCTGACATTCTCCAAAAAGCGTTTAGACGCCTCAAGTCCGCCTTTCAAAATCATGGTAATCATCCCACCGCCGAGCTTCATCTGCCGAGCGGCAACCTCAAACTGAGGATGGGATCGTAGCCCTGGATATAGCACTCTCTCAACTTGCGGGTGACCCTGAAGATACTCCGCTATCGCCGTAGCGTTTGCTGAGTGTCGCTCCATCCGTATCCCCAGAGTTTTAATTCCGCGCAGGATCAGAAAACAATCGAAGGGACTCGGGACCGAGCCCACCGCATTCTGGAGAAAACGGAGCTTATCCTGGAGCTCTTTGGAATCGCCCACCACGACCAGCCCGCCTACCACATCCGAATGCCCGTTCAGGTATTTCGTAGCGGAGTGCAGTACCAGGGAAAATCCGAGTTCGAGCGGGCGCTGAATAAAGGGAGAGGCAAACGTGTTGTCGCATACCGAGATCAATCCCGCGCCTTGAGCGAACGAAGCGACCTGTTCTAGGTCGATGATCTTAAGGAGTGGATTCGTCGGTGTTTCTACCCACACCATCCGCGTGTTAGCTCTCTTGGCTTTCTCGAGCGTCGCCTTTACGGTTCGGGAATCGGAGAGATCCACATAGGTCACCTCCAATCCGGCCGAGATCTTCCTGACTCGCTCAAACAGCCGATACGTTCCGCCATAAAGATCATCACACGCGATAATATGAGAGCCGTGCGGCAAGAGATCGAGCACTGTGGCACTAGCAGCGAGTCCACTTGAAAAAGCGAATCCAGCCGTCCCACCCTCCAGATCAGCGGCACAGATCTCGTACGCGTACCGAGTGGGATTGTGGCTGCGTGAGTACTCGAACCCCTTGTGAACACCCGGGCTCTCCTGCACGAAGGTGGATGTAGCGAAGATCGGCGGAATAATCGCGCCGGTTACCTTCTCCGGCTCTTGACCCACATGCAGAGCGCGAGTCAGAAATCCACCCTTTCGTTGGCTAGCCATGATTTGTTCTCCGTAAATAGTTAAGGTAGTCGATCTTAGTAATCAGCCCGTAAAATCCCCCCTGATGGGTGATGATCGGCACCATATCGCGCTCGAAAAGCGACAGCAGCGCCGATATGTCCGCTGAGGCCTCGAGGGTCTCTAGATTCGTGGTCATTACTCCGCGAACCGTTTGTCGAAAATTTCCCTTGTCTGGTGAAACCGCGTGCAAAAGATCCCACTCATCGATGATTCCACGCAGCTCACCACTCTCCAGCACCGGGAGCTGTGAAACTCCGTGAGCCCGCATTCGGGTATATGCGATCAGGAGGGTATCATCGGGCTCAACCGATACCAGAACACGCTGCGTTATGAGGTCCCGAAGATCCCCATACTTTTCTCCTCCAAGGAGCCCTTGATCCCTCATCCAGGTATCATCAAACATCTTTGTGAGATACCGACTACCACTATCACACACAAAGGTAACAACTCGCTTCTTTGTCTTTTGTTCTCGGCAGTACTTCAGCGCAGCCGCGACGAGTAGCCCTGTTGAGGTTCCAGCCAAGATCCCCTCTCGGCGCAGTATCTCGCGCGCGATCTCGAAACTCTCCGCGTCGCTGATTTGGTAGCTCTTTTTTACTCGCGAGAGGTCCGATATCGGAGGGATAAAATCCTCTCCCATACCCTCAACCAACCAGGAACCGGATTCCTTCAAAACTTCCCCTGTCCTCACATAGTGATCAAGGATCGAACCAACCGGATCGCCCAAGACCATCTCTGTGGCAGGCGAGACACGCGCGAAGAATCGACTCAACCCCGTCATCGTTCCACCCGAACCGACACCGCATACCACCGCGTCAATAGAGCGATTCATCTGCTCCCACATCTCAGGGCCGGTACTCTCCTCGTGCGCCCGGGGATTCGCGGGATTACCAAACTGATTAACGTAGAATGAGCCCGGAGTCTCTCTCTCGAGGCGCTCGGCGATATCCTGGTAATAGGCCGGATGACCCCGACCAACATCTGAGCGAGTAATGACTACCTCGGCTCCAAGTGCGCGCACCTGCCGGATCTTCTCCTGACTCATCTTGTCTGGAATCACCAAGACCAACCGATACCCTTTCAGTGCAGCAACCAATGCGAGGCCCAATCCGGTGTTCCCCGCGGTCGCCTCAATTAATGTCCCGCCCGGCTTAATTGCACCCCTAGCCTCTGCGTCCTCAATCATCGATAGCGCAATTCTATCCTTGATCGAACCTGAGGGGTTCTGGCTCTCTAGTTTCACAAAGAGATCGCATAGACCGGTGTCGAATTTAGTAAGCTGAATGATCGGGGTGCTTCCAATAAGGTCGAGAACTGATGTGGCCATATCCTCTTAGTCATACCCCACACCGACAAACCCCGCAAAAGGATTTAAGGCAGGAACTGTCACTTTTGCGCGCGGTAAAACGGCGAAAACCCCGCCCCATAGACACGTTCCGCACAGGCCCCCTATCGTGATAGACTGACGCAGCGCGCATATGATTCCAGACCGTTTCTTGACACAACCATCCCACCGGGAACTCGTTGACGAGCTCCTCGCTCTTGATACCGCGGAGGATAGACTCTCGTGGCTGATGGAGAGACCACCTCTCCACAAGCCAATTCCTCAAGACGACCGGGTTGAGGAGAAAAAGGTTCCTGGTTGCCTCTCCGGCTTGTGGCTCCACGCTGAAATGGTTGAATCAACCTGCTTCTTCTCGGCCTATAGCGACTCGGACCTCGTCCACGGAGTTGTGTCTTTTCTGTGCGACCTCTACAGCGACCGCGATTGTTCCGAAGTGCTTGAGGTTGGCGATCTTTTGGCACGGTCGCTGCGCATCGAGGGATTGCTAAGTACGAACAGGAAGCGCGCGGTATCGAGCGCTCTATCGTTTTTTCAGCATACCGCGAGCGCTCGGGGCTCTTTGACCGAGACCCAGGGACATTCAAACGAGTAGTTCTCTTTCCTATGCGACTGATCGACTCTCACAACCACCTTCAGGACGAGCGACTCAACTCGATGCGCGACGCCGTCATGAATGAGTGTCGTGCTCAAGGGGTCATCGCAACAGTGGTCAATGGAGCCTGTCCTGAGGATTGGTCCCTCGTCGCTGACCTCGCTAAGCGATACGGGCACGTGATTCCCTGTTTCGGAGTCCATCCGTGGTACATTAACAACTTACCTGCTGACTGGAGAGAGACCTTGATCAGATTTCTAGACGAGATTCCATCAGCCATCGGCGAGGTCGGAATCGATGGCTGGAAAAAGGAATT
>JAFMIS010000015.1 GCA_017853915.1 bacterium | reverse complement strand
GTTATAACGCAAACCAAAAATGTTGATGGTGATTCGCAATATCTCGGCGCCCGACCCGGGCGCCCTCCAAATAATTGGGGGCAATAATCAGGGCGAACCCCACATGCTTTGTCAAAGGCCGGGGCAACCGCCAGAGTATTGATGCCCAGCTTGAGCGTTAAATCCCGGTATCAAATCGCTGTTTCGAAGTCATGACCCACCTTGATGACTTTACCGTAGCGATCTCCGGGCTCCCAACTTTATACTAGGAGGGTCGTACTACCATCTCTACGCGCGAGGAATCGCATATGCATAAAATCATTTCGGCTTTGAATATCAAGGAGCGCTCTTCGGGCGCGTTCGGAAAAACGGAGATGGATATCGCTGGAGCGAAGATGCTCTTAGTTCGGTCCCCGATCGACGGGAAGGAGATAGCTCAGGTTCAGTGCGCTGATCTGGCAAGCTATGACCGGGTGGTGCGGGATTCCATCGAGGTGTTTCACGAGTGGCGCAAGGTTCCGGCGCCAGAGAGGGGCCAAGTTATACGGCGAATCGGTGAGGCACTGCGTGACTCCAAAAAAGATTTGGGGCGGCTGGTGTCGCTTGAGGTCGGTAAAATTCTGGCCGAGGGAGAGGGGGAGATACAGGAGGCGATTGATATCGCTGATTTTGCCGTGGGGCTCTCGCGCCAGTTGTACGGTAAAACTATGCATTCGGAACGCCGGCAGCATCGTATGTATGAGCAGTGGCACCCGCTCGGTCCGATCGGCGTTATCACCGCCTTCAACTTTCCCGCAGCTGTATGGGCTTGGAACGCGATGATCGCCGCAGTGTGTGGTGACACGATTATTTGGAAGCCCTCAGAGCTCGCACCGCTGACTGCTCTCGCGGTCAATTCCTTGTGTCGAGAGGTGGCAAAATCGTCTGGATTTGAGGGGCTCTTCTCCCTCGTGGTGGGAGATGGGCCAGAGTTGGGCGCGCGCTTAGCGGCTGATACTCGGGTTCCCTGTGTTTCAGCGACGGGCTCATGCTCCATGGGGTGCTCGGTTGGAAAAGTTGTGGGGGAGCGTTTGGGACGAAGCATTCTAGAGTTAGGGGGAAACAATGCTGTCACGGTGCTTGCGGATGCGGATATGAAACTTGTGGTGTCCGGAATCCTCTTTGGAGCCGTTGGTACGGCGGGACAGCGCTGTACATCGATCCGACGGGCTTTTGTTCACGAACAAGTATATGACGAATGTATCGAAAAGCTAGTTGCCGCGTACAGACAGGTCAAGATCGGTAATCCGTTAGAGAATGGAGTTTTAATGGGGCCTCTCATTCATCAGCGTGCTGTGGATGCCTATCAGAGGGCGATCGCTCGCATTCCTCAGGAGGGAGGAGAAGTGGTGTATGGAGGCAATATTGTGACAGGGTTGCCCTCATCCTTATACGTTGAGCCGACGATCGTTCGCGCCAGGAGTATTATTCCTCTCATGAAAGAGGAGACGTTTGCTCCGATCTTGTATGTGGTGCCGATTAAAGATGTCGATCATGCGATCGCGTTGAACAACGATGTCCCACAAGGATTGAGCTCAGCGATTTTCACCAAGGATATGCGAGCTGTGGAGAGATTCCTCTCTCAGGCCGGGAGTGATTGCGGGATCGCGAATGTAAATATGGGAACATCGGGTGCGGAGATTGGAGGTGCATTCGGTGGTGAAAAGGATACGGGGGGAGGGCGTGAAGCGGGATCTGATTCCTGGAAGCAGTACATGCGACGTCAAACCTGTAACATCAACTTTGGTGATACGATGCCGCTCGCGCAGGGGATCGTTTTCTCATAAAAGGCACTGTGTTCTCGGTAGGTCGCGGCTCCACGGTAGGTCATACGGCCTGACTTAAGGGGTTGAAACGTTTGAGGGCTTAAGGTTCCAATCACGGCGAACCTGTGGTAGAAAGCCAATTGAAGCATCTCTTTTGCCCTGGTGCTGGAATTGGTAGACAGGCATGATTCAGGGTCATGTGTCCGCAAGGGTGTGGAGGTTCAAGTCCTCTCCAGGGCATTTCAGACGCCGCTTCTCCGTGTGGAGGGGCTCGCCGTTTGGTAGGGCAAGGTTAAGTGGCCGTTAGTAGGGTAGCTATGGAAATTAATAAGTCGGTGTTAAGAGTCCTCATTTGTTTACTCTTTGTTTCTGTGTTCGTAACAGGTTGTAAGCGCCGCCCACAAGACTATGCGGGAATCCCTGATCCAAACAAAGGCGAAACTATCGACGCTAACAAATAATGCGAGTACACTTAAGGCGTACTCACACTAGACGGCTCGTAGCCCCGCTCTGTTTTCCTCTGCCCACTTCTGACGGGCAACATCGGATATAGTATGACCAGGTCTGTTTTAGAGCACTGCGCGGTTCGTGGTCACGAACAGGTGGCGTTCTTCAATTATCCTGAAGTTGGACTCAAGTTAATTGTTGGCATTCATGACACCACCCTGGGGCCTGGGCTCGGCGGCTGTCGCATGCGTTTGTACGATAGTGATGAACAAGCCCTTGAGGACGTGATGCGCCTCTCTGAAGGGATGACGTACAAAAGCGCATTAGCAGGGTTGCCGTTGGGAGGAGGAAAAGCGTGTTTAATCGCCGATCCCCTTATGTCCAAGGGGCGGGAGGCTCTTTTCAAGAAGGTTGGAGAGTGTCTCAACCATCTAGCGGGTCGTTATATCACCGCCGAGGATATGGGGACCTCGGTTGCCGATATCATGGTTGTTCGGTCGGTTTCTAGTTTTGTTGTTGGCACGGACCCGAATAAAGGAGGAGCGGGGGACCCGTCTCCGTGGACGGCCTTGGGTGTTTTCCATGCCATGAGAGCGGCCGTGGAGAGAGCATTCCCAACGGCGCCGTCTCTCTCAGGTAAGCGAGTCGCGCTTCAGGGAGTGGGTCATGTGGGGATGTATCTCCTGGAGCATCTCGTAAAAGCCGGAGCTTTAGTGACGGTGAGCGATACGCAGTCGCAATCACTTGAAATAGCCAGTCAGAGGTATGGCGCTCACGTCGTAACACCTGACGCCATTTATGATGTTCCGTGTGATCTCTTCGCCCCCTGCGCTATCGGGCAGACGGTAAATAAAGATTCTTTGAAACGGCTTTCGTGTCGAGTAATCGCTGGCGCCGCCAATAATCAGTTGGTGGATAAAAGTGTGTATGCCACCTTAGCCGAGAAGAACATACTCTATTGCCCAGATTTCGCTATCAACTCCGGAGGAGTCATCTGTGTAAGCGCGGAGCTCGCTTCGGGAGGCCCTCAAAATAGCTGGATTGAGTCTAAGGTCGGAGAGATCTACGGGACCATAGCTCGGGTGCTTGATGAGGCGCTGAAAAGGGGGCGATACACTGAGGAGGTGGCTATCGAGCTTGCTAAAGAGCGTCTCGCTGAAGCCAAGAGGCGTGGAAGACGGTGAATAGTCGCCGGCCCCTCGCGGATCGCGCGGTTCCGCAGCAAGAGCCGTTTACTCTTGAGTCGCCCTTCGCTCCACGAGGTGATCAACCTCAAGCGATCGCGAGTTTAGATGAAAACCTTCGGAAACAGGTTCGTTTTCAAACCCTTCTCGGAGTAACGGGGTCGGGCAAAACGTTCACTATCGCAAATGTTATCGCTAAACAGAACCGACCAACCCTGGTAATCGCGCCGAATAAGACTCTGGCCGCGCAGCTCTACAATGAGTTCCTCGATTTTTTCCCGAAGAATCGGGTGCGATATTTCGTGAGTTACTACGACTACTATCAGCCTGAAGCCTATATTCCAGCTACTGATACGTACATAGAAAAAGACTCGGCCATTAACGAGGAAATCGACAAGATGCGGCACGCGGCGACGAAAGCGCTGTTGGAATCGCGTGATACGATCATCGTCGCCAGCGTCAGTTGTATCTATGGACTGGGCGCTCCTGAGGACTATTTCAAGATGATGTTGTTCTTGGAGAAAGGAGACAAGGTTCCTCGGGAGGAGATAATTCGGCAATTAGTATACATGCAGTATAAGCGAACCGATATTGAATTCACGCGCGGCACGTTCCGGGTGCGAGGGGAGACCATAGATATCTTTCCCTCTGACCAGGACGCGGCAGCCATACGATTGCTTTTCTTCGGAGATGAGGTCGAGGAGATACGTGAGATTGACGCGCTTACTGGAACCACTATTCGCCCGTTGCAGTCGTGCGCCGTGTACCCGGTAAGCCACTTCGTAACATCTCGCGAATCGATTGATAAGGCCATCGTCGCTATTAAAGCTGAGTTAGCCGAGCGCACGATGGAGCTGCTCAAACAGGGCAAGTTAGTTGAGAGTCAGCGACTTGAGCAGCGGACTCTCTACGATGTAGAGCTGCTTGCGGAGATCGGATTCTGTCGAGGAATAGAGAACTATAGTCGTCATATCGCTGGGCGCAGCGCGGGGGAGCCCCCAACAACACTGCTCGATTATTTTCCTGAGGATTTTTTGCTTGTTATCGATGAAAGCCATGTCACCGTATCTCAGTTGGGAGGGATGTACCGTGGTGATAGAGCGAGAAAACAAACTCTCGTTGATTTTGGGTTCCGATTGCCATCGGCGCTTGATAATCGCCCACTTAATCTCGACGAGTTTTGGGGGCGTGTCGGACAAACAATCTTCGTCTCGGCCACGCCTGCTGATTTTGAATTGGAGAAGAGTGAGGGGATTGTTATCGAGCAGGTCAATAGACCCACAGGGCTTCTCGATCCGCCCGTAACAATTAAACCGGCGACTCATCAGATTGATGATCTTCTGCGTGAAATTCAAGCGAGTGTCGAGGCAGGGGAGCGTATTTTAGCCATAACCCTGACGAAAAAGATGGCAGAGGATCTCTCAGCATATCTGAGAGAGATAGGCGTAAAGGCACGGTATCTCCACTCAGACATCACCACGATTGAGCGCGTCGAGATTTTACGGGGTCTCCGGCGAGGAGATTTTGACGTATTGATCGGTATAAACCTCCTCCGAGAGGGGTTGGACTTGGTAGAGGTTGGCTTGGTCGCGATATTGGATGCCGACAAGGAAGGCTTTCTGCGATCTACCCGTTCCCTGATTCAGATAATGGGAAGAGCCGCTCGAAATGTGAAGGGACGGGTCATATTGTATGCTGATCAGATGACGCAATCGATGCGAGCGGCCATAGCGGAAACGGAGCGCCGTCGGGGAATCCAAGCGGCGTTCAACGCTCTCCATGGGATCGTGCCGCAATCGGCTCGCAGAGGGGAGCAGCGCTCGCTTGGAGATTCAGCCGAGGCTCTGGGAGTCGCTCAAGAGGTCCCGGTATACGGGAAGGATATTCCTGAGGATCCGAAGGCTCAGCAGAAACTCATAGAAGGGCTCAAAAAGGAGATGTTTGACGCGGCAGCCCGACGTGAGTACGAGCGCGCGGCACAGCTTCGAGATAGAATAAAGGTTATTACCGAGATGCTGCTTCGAAGAGACGACGACTAGAGATCTTTTCTCAGGGTGTTACCGACTTCCTAACGTGACTCGAATCCTCACTTCATTCCCATAGGAGGGGTCCTCATAAGGGATCTGGTGAGCGCTGACAGGTGCTCCATTTATCTCAACGGATCGAACACCACGCTCGTGTTTCTCGGGATTAGAGATCTCGACCACAAACGATCTCTCTCCTTTACGATAGGTAAATGATGCGCTCTCCCATGAGGAGGGAATGCAGGGATCAACAGAGAAGCTTAACGGATGAACCTTCAATCCAAGGATATATTCAATACCCGCTTGATACAGCCATCCTGACGAGCCAGTATACCAGCTCCATCCTCCTCGACCGCGCAGGGGCGGCTCAGAGTATACGTCACCACACATGACATAAGGCTCGGATTGGTATGTTGATACTCCGACCGAGTCTGCCGTGGCGTTAATCGGATTTATCAGGTCAAAAAGATCGAACGCTTCCGATCCCTTCCCCTGTAACGCCGTCGCGATAATTACCCACGCTGCCGCGTGGGTGTATTGTCCGCCATTTTCGCGCACGCCTGGGGGATATCCTTTAATGTATCCCGGATTTTTGGCTGTTTTATCGAAGGCCGGAGTGAGTAGTTTGATCAGCTTTCCTTCGCGATCGACAAGCTCTTCACGGGCTGAGCGCATCGCGGTGTCGGCGCGGTCGGCTTGCGCGGACTGGCTAATGACCGCCCATGACTGACAGAGTGAATCGATCTTGCATTCATCGGACGACGCGCTTCCAAGAGGGGTTCCATCATCATAAAAGGCCCGCCTGTACCACTTACCATCCCACGCCTCATGCTCTGTGGCTGTTACCAAGGCCTTTGCGCGAGCACGCAGCGCGTTCGCGACGTCTACCTCTCCATGCGTCTCAATCAGAGGAGCAAAGCGCCGTATCACCTCGCTCTGGAACCATGCGAGCCACACGCTTTCTCCCTTGCCGTGGCGTCCGACCTCATTCATGCCATCATTCCAATCCCCAGCACCCATCAAGGGTAGTCCGTGTTGTCCGACCGATTTAGTAGCCTCAAAGGCTCGTAAACAGTGCTCAAGAATTGTTCCCTCCTCGGAATTCCTATCTGGGATGAAGTACGTTTCCATCTGACCCTCAGCGAGAGGGGCTCCATGAAGGAAGGGCACCTTTTCGGCGAGAATGGAATGATCACCGGTCGCCTCGATATAGCGACTCACCGCATATGGGAGCCAAAGCAGATCGTCCGAAATCCGCGTGCGAACTCCTCGACCTGTCGGCGGATGCCACCAGTGCTGCACGTCTCCCTCTTTAAACTGTCGAGCCGCGTGAGTCAGGATCTGAGCGCGCACGAGCGTTGGGTGAGTAGGCAGAAGGGCAAGGGAATCCTGAAGCTGATCCCGAAATCCAAGTGCGCCACCACTTTGATAAAACGCTGAGCGACCAAGCAGTCGACACGCGATGGTTTGATACAGCAACCAGCCATTCATCATAATATTAAAGGGCTCGCTTGGAGTGCGCACATGAATAGCTGAAAGGCGAGTCTTCCAGTATGACTCAACTCCTTGAAGCTCTACTCGGTGCATCTGAGGGCTCTTGTATCGAGGAGCTTCTCGACGCATGGTATCCATGTTGGCGTGCTCTGATATGAAAAAGAGCAGGTTCTTTTCTTCTCTTGGCTTGAGTACGACACTGACTTGGAGAGCGCTTCCATGATCGAATGCCGCACCGGTCTTTGAAGAAAGTCTGACGGGCTTTGACTTGCCGGTTAGAAAGCCAGAGCTAGAGCCGGCTTCAAGCACTGCAGGGGTAGCAACATGGCCGTTTCGCCCTAGGAATTCGAGCCTGGACGCGCTGTAACTGACTATTGGCTCGCTCGCGCCAATCGCCACAACTCGCCCCGCAAACTCATTGTTGTAGTAATTCTGGGCGCAGAGAATTTGAGATGTGAGGTCAAAAGAGCTCGTGATGAATCGATAGCTATCATCTCGAGTCACTCCGAGGACTAGATCGCAGTAGAAGTAGAGCTCCAACTTCTGATCGTGGGTCTCTTGATTCGAGAGAGTCACTGAGTACCACTTAACACTTTCGTTCATGGAGCCCGAGAGGGTAAGAGTGGTCTCAATGCCGGAATTATTAACGGAGAAGGTAGATAGACCAAATCCATGCTCGACTGAGTACTCCAATCCGTCTCCCGAAGGAGCGGGAGTCAGTGACCAATACTCGCCAGTCTCTGTCTTACGCAGATAGACGACCTCGCTCGGGGCGTCAAGCACTGGGTCGTTGGACCAGGAAGTGAGGCGGTTCTCACGACTATTTTGAGACCAGGTGTACCCACCTCCAGACTCCGTCACAATAAAGCCGAAGGAGGGATTGGAAACCACATTCGACCACGGTAGCGGAGGCCGAGTGCCTCCCACGGCGGGCAGATGATAGTGATACGAAGTTGGTGAGAATCCGCCCAGAGGGTTTGTCTCTATGAGTAGAGGCTTATCCGGACCGGAGCGCTGGGAGCGAGTAAATCTTTTGCCTTTTGACATCTCCATGACCTGTTCGAAGGCTGGACTCTTCATGGTTTCGGCCAGGCCCCCGACTTCGCAATCCACGACCACGCGCGCCACTGTCTCAAGTAACGCCGCTTCAGCCTCTGAGATCTGAGAGGATGAGCGCAGGAACACGCCACCGCGTTTATCTATCAGGCTGCCAGCTGGGCTAAGCCGAACAGTGTACTCAAGATCTTCGGCCAGGTGCTGCATGTAGGTTCCAGCGCTCTGATGGAGAATGACGAGATCAAATTCCAGAGTGCGTTCTCGCAAGAAGTGATGCGCAAGCAAGATCTCCTGAACAATACGGGTCTGTCGAGAATCAGTGACTTTGACCAGTAGTATCGGAAGGTCTCCAGAGATGCCGAATCGCCACAAGCCAGATTGACTTAGTCGGTTCTCCTGGATCGTCTCGGGCGCGCCGCGTACACTCTCTTCGTTATACAGCAAACACCCCGCGAGTCGGTGAAAGAGATCCGCTTGAGACGCAGTGTACGCGTGGTTACGAAGCTCGACTTGCGCTCTGCTCCATGAGAGTTCAAAAGCGCGCGTTACATGCATCAACTCTTGATATCGATCTATTAAAATTTCAGCATCTCTTCGGTTTCGAGCTGCCCCCGACACAAATATCAGGGTTTCGCTTTGGCCAGGATCAAGTTTGACTGTGCAACCAAGCGACGCAAGAGGGTCAACACTTCCGGCTTCTTGAATTCTCTGCAGATCCTTCCGTTCGAAAGCCGCTGGAGCTACCTGACTGTGTCCACGCCCGAGAAAGTCTGCGCGAGAGGTATAGAAACGGACAGGGGCATAACTCGTGCGGAGGGTAACGCGATGGAAGAAATACAGCTCTTGCTCGTGGTCAGTTCGTGGGCGACGAGAGCATATAATCGCGTCGTTATCCGGTAGGGGCTCAGCACGAACGAACAGTTTATTGAAGGCTGGGTGAGCCGTGTCGGCGCGTCTCTCACTCAGAACAGGCTCGACATAACTAACGATATCGAGGTCCCGTTCCCTGTCGCCCAGGTTTGTGACAGTGACTCGTCGAAGCTCAACGTCGTCCTCCGGAGCGACTGTGATCTCTGTATGCACGAAAACCCGATCGTCAAAACGCTTGAATTCGGCCCGACCAGGACTAAAAATCGCTTCATACGAATCGGGCTCCGCGCGCGTAGGTTGATACGCCGCTGACCAGGTTTTGCGTTGTCGCGGATCGTGAATATAAATAAACGAGCCGTAGGCCGTCGTTGTGGGGTCCTCACGCCACCGCGAGAGCATTATAGATTTATCAAAGGTGCTGAAGCCGCCACCAGAAGAGTCGATCACAACACTGTAACGGCCATTTGATAGAATTCTTACACGAGGCGCTGCGGTGTGCGGAGATGCCACGATGTCGAGCCCGGGCGCCTCGATTGCCGCCTCTTCGCGGTGTACCATCTCAAGTTCAGGCTCATGCGGTACGATTGCGGCCACGCGCTCCGGGAATCGTTCGTGTAGCAGCAACTCTGCGGATCGAACGACCGGTTGTAGGTGAAATCGTTCGCACATAATGTCGTCGTTGATCACGTTATTAATGCTCACAAGCGACATGCCCTGGTGATGAGCGAAGAAGGATTGGACTATATGTTTACCCTCAGCGCGAGTGTGTCTCGATGGGGTATAATCAATGGCTTCATAAAAACCGAAACGCCCGCGCGCTCCCTCACTTTCAAGGAACTTGAGGTTCCTAATAGCCGCGTCAATTGACGGCGCGAATCCAATGGCGAGCATGGTGGAGTACGGAGATACAACTAGATCCTCCGATAATCCTCGTTTGAGGCCCAGGCCTGGAACTCCAAAAGCGCGATATTGATAGGTCTTTTCAAAATCGACACCGCTGTACGCTGATTCTGATATACCCCATGGAGCCGATTGACGGGCTCCATAGTGAATTTGCGCGCCTACTACAGCGCGACCCGTCCTGCCCAAAATAGTTGTCGGAAAGTTCTTCATGACAATGAAGGGCATCAAGTACTCAAACATGGTGCCACTCCATGAGATCAGAGCTTTTCCCCCGGCCGTGTTAGCCAGTGAACGACCGAGGGAAAACCAATGCTTCTGTGGAACCTCACCTCGAGCAACCGCTAAGAAGCTTAGGAGGCGAGCCTCTGACGCGAGTAAGTCATAAAAGCTGGGGTCCTTGCGGGCGTGTTCCGCATTGAAGCCAATCGTGAAAAGGTTGCGCGCCTCGTCGTAAAGAAATGAGAAGTCCATCTCCGTAATTAATGATTTGACCTGTTGAATGGAGGCGGATACCGCGGAGAGAGAGGTCTCAAGAGCCTTGAGCGCCCTTTCCGTGCCGATCTGTAGGTTGCGCAGGGTGTCAGCGATGGGCCCCTCAGGAGCCAGTGGTACGGCTGTTAAAAGCAGAGGGCCGAGCTCGGCACACGCGGAGCGAGCAAGGTCGGGCGTCAGGGTTGATCGACTAAGAGTCTGCAGCAGCTGAATGCTGTGAACAAGAAGGGCCTCCAGGGGGTTAGAGTCGGTATTGTGTCGGAGTTGAGAAGTTCGCGCTAGAGCCGCCACATCTTGCAGTGCAATCAGCCATGAAAGCGTCTGTTCGCATTCTTTGAAGTCATCAAGGACGGTGCACAGGCGACTCAGAGAATTGTTAGCAGGGCTATCAGACGACAGATGGCTTGATAGCGCGGTCTGAAGAGATGGAAGACGAGAGAGCACATTGGTGGCGCGAGCTAGTGTGCCATCGGATTCCTGCGCTCTCAAAGAGTCTCGCAGTGACGCGAGCTCAGAGCGGAGTGGATCACTCGCTGGAATGTTATTCTCAGACAGAGAATCTTCGAGGCACTGCCTGAGGAAATCAAAATGTTGTGTGCCGATGATAGGGGTCTGCGCGAACTGCTCCAGTGCAGTTAGAATTGTGTAGAGATGGCCAAGCATGTTTCCGCTATCAACGGTGGATATGTAGCGCGGATTGAGAGGGGCCAGAGTGCGGATCGCGTACCAGTTAAAGAGGTGCCCTTTGTACTTCTCGATTGAAGAGAGAGTGGATATAACACTCGAGATCTTTTCGACCGCGGTTGAAAGGGGAATAAAGCCAAGGTCGTACGCTGATTGAACGCTGAGAATTGAAAGTGAGATATTAGTCGGGGAAGTTCTCTCAGCGACGACCTCTTTTGGAGTGACTTGTAAGTTGTCTGGCATCAAGTAGTGATACTCAGGTGTGAGGAAGGTCCTAAAGAAGCTCCACGTATCGTAGGCGATACTCCTGAGATATCGACTTTCAACTGGACCGGGCTCGATGACCGCAACTTTCGATGGTTGCGACGCTCGCGTCATGATCCACGGAGAGGAGAGCCAGATAAGCGCAAAGGGAACTGAGAAGAATAGGGTAGAGTGCTCCTGAATAGCCGCCGCTATAAGCGCGCATGCTACAATCGTCATCGTCGGAATAAAAAGCCTTAAGTAATCACGCTTTTCATTCTTGGTTCGTTTCTCTGATCTCTCAGCGGGTTCCCACTCCAGAAGGTGCTTCTTGCTTATCAGGACACGGAAGAGAGTTGTCCCAATCGCGTGCAGCATGAGTGCCGCCTGATGGGGTAAAAACGCGACCGCCATGGCCGAACGGATACAGCTACGCCAGATGTCCCTACCAACATCGCCCAGGAATCCTCCCAGCGATATTCCCACTGAGGGGAGGGCAAACACTGCCGCAAGCCCCGTGAACACAGGGAAGGAGATAACCAAAAGGTTGATCACTGTCCACACGAGAGGTCCGCCGGGAAGAAATAGCCAGCCTCCCAGGAGTGCGGCTAAGGAGGCCGGTGGTACTAAGCTTCGGCGAAGATTATCAAACATCTTCCACCACGAGAGCCATGTTAATTGACTACGTTGCTTGCCAGTCTTCGTCGGAACTCGAGGCATCAGCCATGGTAGTAGCTGCCAGTCTCCACGCACCCAACGGTGCAAGCGCTTCGAGTAGGCCATGTACCGTGAAGGGAAGTCATCATAAAGCTCAATATCCGAAGCTAGCGCTACACGAGCGAAAGATCCCTCAAAAAGATCATGACTCAGGAGCGAGTTTTCGGGTACGCGATTGTGAAGCACATGCTCGAACGCGTAGACATCGTAAATACCCTTTCCCCAAAACGAACCCTCTCCAAATAGGTCTTGATACACTTCGGAGACCACATTGGTGTAGGGATCAAGCCCAGCTTGGCCAGAGAAGAGTCTCGAAAAAAATGAGTTTGTGGCGGACGTGAGAGAGATCGTGACCCGCGGCTGGATGAAAGCATACCCCTTCGTCACACGATTGACGGAGGGATCAATGTGAGGGCGATTCATCGGATGGGAGATCGTCGCCACGAGCTTTTTGGCGACATCGCGCGATAATTGAGAGTCGCTGTCCAGTGTTATGACATACCGAACCCCTGAGAGTTGGGTTAGCTTTCCGACGTGTAGGTGTAGGCTTGTATTGGTGTCGCCCAAGAGTAGGCGATTGAGTTCTTCAATCTTTCCACGCTTGCGTTCCCACGCCATCCACACGCCCTCGCTCGGATTCCACACGCGTGACCGGAAGAATAGTAAGAATCTCTTATCGTGCCCCTGTCCGTGTCTGCGATTCAGGGTCTCGATACCCTCTGCCGCGAGACGAATTATCTCCTCGTCACCCTGGCTATGTTCGGACCGCGAATCGGGTAAATCCGCCATGAGGACATAGAGAAAGGCGGGATCGTCATTGCCTAAGAACCGAACCTCCAAACCATCGATTGCTCGCTGAATGGAGCTGGTCGAGCTGAAGATCGTGTGAACCACAACCAGAGTTTTGGCGTCTGACGCGACGGGCCCATCACTGTTTAGTTTTGGCAGGGGGCGGGGCTTTACCCAGCGAGATACAAGATACTGCACCAAGCTGGAGGCGAGCTCCGATACTGGGAGCGCCGTGACGAGGAGCGTAATTCCAACCACTACAGGTGATGCCTCAGCCCACTCTGATAAGAGGCATACGTACCCCACGAGCATAGTAGTGAGTAAAAACATCGAGCCCAAATAGGTCGCGAGGGCGTGGCGAGTCAGAAATCGTTGTGCCCGAGTATGGAGGGGAGGAGTGTATCCGAGCTTAGCTTCAAGCGTGCCGCGCCCCTCTCCAATCAGGAAGTGTCCAACATGTTTTTGCACAAGAGATGAATCATCAGAGCCTGGATTAACTCGTGCCGCTTCCTCTGCGCATGTAATCGTGACCGCCGCGACCTGCGAGTCAGTGCGCCGCAGGCGCTTGGCGATAGTCTCTACTTCATGGCGCATGTTATCGCGCGTAGTGAAGTCGCTCTGCAGGTATAATCCGGCTGGATCTTGTCTTAACGTCCGATCTGCAAGACTGACTCCCTCGAACCACTCACGCCAATTCATTTGGTCGACGGCGTTGAGCGACGTGAGAGTATTCCCCACGGATATCTGGCGGGCGGCCTGGTGGTGATCCTCCGCGCGCAGCAGACCCTCTGGATCGAGTCCGCGCTCACGAAGCTTTTCCTCTAAAAACTGCAGAGCCATGAACGCCTTGCGGCCTCGACCGCGCAAGCGTTTCAACAGTTCAAGCGCTCCGTGCTGAAGGAATGTCTCACGTTCATTGATCCGGCGAGCGAGCTCGACCATGATCTCTGTGCCTGTTCGTGATTCGTCGCCCACAACCTGATCGACGAGCGAGAATACTTCACGGCGAGCCAAGAGTTCTTGTTCCGCTTCAACTGTGAGGTGTCGTAGGCTCTCAAGAAGCGCGAGGCGCAACATGATAGGAAATGCCCAGAGTTCTCCAGATGAGAGCTCTAACTTGGTCTGGTAAGCGTGGATAAAAGCGGTAGCGAGCTGGGCATCCAGAGAGCTATCCGTGTGTGTCACAAACTCAAGAGCCAGATGGTACACACGGGGAAGCCCTTGTAGATCACCGCGAGTCAGCTTAGGCAGGGTGCGATAAAAGCTCCTCGGTAGATATTTTTTTATCTGCGCTGCATGCCGCTCCACGAGATGATAGTTATCAAGCAGCCACTCGGCACCGGCCGTTAACGTTTCGCCTTGGTGCGCCGCTTCAGCTAAGCGTAGGTACACTCTCTTGAGTGTCGCTCGATTCGAACGATAACTTCGCAGTACACGAGAAGAATTGACCTTACCGATTGAATCCCGGTGTATTTCCGCGATCTGAATCGCCAACTCTTCAAGAGCCTCACGCGAGAATACTTGCGAACGCCACGGGCTCGCTGAGGTAGCGTCGCGCTGAAATGCACCACGGCTCCATCCGAGTTTGAGAATTCGAGTTTTCAATCCTGTGAATAAGGTAAGCGTAGCGAGAGTCACTCTGAGAACCGCCTTTTTGTTGGCCCTGTCGTAACTCGTGAGGCGGAGACGTCGCCACGCGAGTCGCGTCGGGGATTCAGTGTGCCCGAGTATACACAACTTGGTCCTGACAAGTAACCCCTAACACCTTGTTTTCATGCGGAATACCGGTGTCACCAGGGAGCTGAAAGGAGTCCCTCCAGGCGAACAGTGCGGAGACTGCCGAACGAGGCCTTGTTGAGGTCAACAACGGCGACCGTTTGTGCCCATTTTATGGGAATTCCAGCCGCTAAGGGGAAGTATCTATTGACCAGAATCCGCTCGACAAAATGGCTAAGTTCCGGGGTTAGGGGGTTGATCTCCAGCAAGGCCAGGGTCGCGGCATAACGAACCGATGGCAATCGGTGCTCTCTCAGGTGCCACACTTTCGATACGATCGGAATCGCTCGCGGTCCTAGGCATGCCCCCACGAGGACGCCGCCCACCAGGGTATCTGGGTCGTCCGAATCGAGAGCTGAACTGACTTCGGGTAAGACGATCGCTGGCGAGAGTTTTGATAGAACGGCTCGAACTTCGCGCGTGTATTCGTTATGACCCATCATGCGGATACTGTCCTTAACAAAAGGACGCCAGTCGTCTGTCGCGTCACCACTGTTCGCGAGAATCTCACTGGCTGCGAAGAACGTAGGGGATCCCTTTGAGCTTGATGATATAATCGCGCGAAGCTTCTCCTTGATGATAGTTGATAACGCGACCTCACCTGAGAGGCGCGAGAGTAACGCGAGACGCGCGGATGGAGCCGCGCTGTCGAGCAGGGCGAGTATCAGAGATTCTGATTCTTTAGTCGAAGAAAGAGATGAAAACATTAGCTCAATAATAGCTTTAATAGTTTCCGATGGTCGATCCTCTGAGAGTAGTCCGACGACACCTTGAGTAGCTCGACGCGCTGTATCCGGGGCGCAGACGGTAATCTCGCGTACCGCATCGGGACCAAGGTTTGGCATGCATCGATCGAGAGTTTGGACTAACTGAGAGTTTGTTGTGTCTGGGATCTCTGGGATACGCGCGATTGCGCAGAACGCCGAGCTGTGTGCAGCGCAGAAGCCGCAATCGGTTGTAGGAAGTGAGGACGCTAGTTCAGCCAGCTCGGAACGGGTTGCTGAGCCAGTCGTCGCTAATACACTCAGTAATACACCTCGAGTTTTGGCCCCGACTTTTGGGAGCGAGCGTCGTATGCTTTGAGCTCCAGAAGCGCCGAGGCGACGCAACGCCCGTTCCGCGGCACCTTGCAGCTGCTCGTGCGGTATGGACTCAAGGATGGCCGGTAGAGCCGCTTTGGTCAGGCTCGGTAGACTCGATAACGCCTCCAAGGCCGATCTTTGTACTGCTTCAGACTGCGATCCGCGTAGGAGTGTTAGTAGTTCTGGCTCAATGGTGGAACACTGAGAAGATAACCGAATAGCTGCCTCACGAGCGGTCCCCCCGCGGAGAGCGCGAATAATAGTCGGAATGAAACGCGAGCAATCTTTCGCCAATCGGGCTGAGTACAGCACCTCAAAGGAGCTGGATACGATTGCGTCTCTATCCGCTGCTTCTTTGAGGTCAAATCCTCGCTTGAGAGATTGCTGAGCAAGAGATATCTGCTCGTTTCTGAATTCGGTGAAAAGAGCGGCCGCTTGAAGGGCGAGGTTAAATATTCGAATGGAGGGGTGATTCGAAAGCTCCTTAACTCGCGGCCACAGTAATTGACGCGCTTCCGCGTTGATTGAGCCATACGAAAGTTTGACTATCGCCAATGAATGTTCGAGTTGTGCCACGGACTGAGAGGGGGTCAGTGTCTCAACGAGCTTTCTCGCTAAGCGTGGGGAGGCTCCAACCAGGCATGCCGCGTGAACATCCGAGAGGTCGCCTGTGAGAAGGATATTCGGAATCAGCGCGATGTGGGCCTCAGTGGTTGAGTCCACCTTAAATCCCTCCAGTCGAACACACGCCTCAGCAAGAAGAGGCAGAAACGTTTGTCCATTTTCGATGGTGCTGGAGAGTTTGACGAAATCGCCAATAAATTGGGAAAGAACGTCTCTTGATGGCG
>JAFMIS010000276.1 GCA_017853915.1 bacterium | reverse complement strand
TGACGAGGCCCCCGCTCGAATTCACTTCTCCCTGAAGACACCGTACGGACGAGAACGCTTTTCCTTTAGTAGGCGTAACACCCAAGAAGAGAGCTCTGGAACGAGCTATGTGGGCTACTCCGCTCCCTCACTTGGAGATCAGGGCGGACTGCCCTCATCCCTTTCGATCAATGGAGCAGAGGCTCGGCTCTTCTTTATCTCGCGCCGAACAGGCAGGCCCGCGACGCTAACTGTCACGGTGGCGCGGAATCGTATTAGCACATCTGGTCCACTCTCCCGTGTTCACCGATTTGAGGCACTACCGTGCAAGCACCTTGACCATGCCTTGGGCGAAATCTCACACTCGGCAGGAAAGCATGCTGCACCCGCTCGGGCGCTCTCTACCGCAGAACTCGGTATTGGCACCGCCCCTTTCTCTCCACCCAGAATCGTTGATATCTCCACATATACGGACCCGCAGTTCTACGCCATTCACGGTGGCCACTCAAAAGCTTACATTCAAGCGACTTTTGATGCCGCCAACTCAATCTATATGTCTCAGATGGGGATCTACCTTCAGCTTCGGTCGATACAGCTCGCCAGTATGGCGAGTCGCTCCTCCAGATCCTACGAGGCTGAGGGTGTTCTTGAGAGTTTCAGAACCGGGCTTGTTAGACCTTCGCCCCGGGTCGATCTTCACCACCTCTTTACCGGCAAATCATTCGACGATCCCACCATCGGTCTGGCCTATGTCGGCTCAGTGTGTGAGGCCGGAGCAGCCTATTCGGTAGGCCTATCAAAGTCTGTGAAGCCGGCCCTTCAACCCCTTGTTTTTGCTCATGAGGTTGCCCACGGCCTTGGCGCACGTCACGACTCTGATCCATTTTCCATTATGAATCCGGCCGTCTCAGTGGCTAACACTAATTTTTCGAATGCGGCTCAGTCCGCGATTCGCGAGCATATAGATAACGCTGGGGTCTGCCTCGCGCCTATGACTGCCCCACTAGTTTCCCTTGCCCTTGGTGGATCGGACTCGATCTTCTCGGCTCAGGTCAGCCTTCAGACATGGAGCTCCAGCCTCTGTTCCGTGGATTTGTTGGCCCGGCCCGCTCGCGCGGCTAGGAGACAGTCAAAACGAAAACTCTCCCCTCACTGGCGTATGGTCAAGTCCGCACAGATAGAGGCTCAAGTCCCAGGAACCGTTTACAAAACTGAGCTTGCCACTCACCTGCCGGTCTCGTTCCCCAAGGTAACATCACGATATGTATTCCGCTCGATTGTTACCTGCGGCACCTCAAAGGCGTCATCGCACCCCCAGATCTTCGCTCCCAGCCCAGTTGCCACTGGCGCGCTCTCAACTACTACGCCCTCAGACTGGCTCACCATGCTCATTTCCAATTTTCGCGCCTAGCATGCACGAATAACAAAAAAAGCGCCCCGCGGCTTTTTAGGGCCGCGGGGCGCTTTAAGACAAAGCAAGATTACTTACTTCTTCTTAGCAGCCTTCTTAGTTGTCTTCTTCTTAGCTGCCTTCTTTGTTGCTTTCTTCTTCTTAGTTGCCATTTTACTTTTCTCCAATGTTGATTACGACTCTGAAGACCTAACTGCCGCCTTTAAAGCCGCTCTCTACTTTGTTAAACGA
Organism: bacterium; assembly: GCA_017853915.1. Taxonomy (GTDB): domain Bacteria; phylum Bdellovibrionota_C; class UBA2361; order UBA2361; family OMII01; genus OMII01. Next base: position 2,186 of record JAFMIS010000276.1, on the reverse strand, counting down.
TCGCGCTTCGCCCCATAAACCCAGTAAAACTAGGCATATACTGCTACGCTTGACCGAAACTTTTTCGCCCTCAGGAGCGACCGACCTGTTCACAAAAGAAGCAAGTGTTGGTCTCTCAACTTCGGGCCCCTTAACTCCGCCTATCGGATGACAGGTGTAGGAGCTTAACGTTTTACTGCTTCATTATCCGAAGGCGGCCTCCGTGTCTCCACTACGACCTTGGTCCTTCAGACCCCACCGACCGAACAACACTCTCGTGCTATTACATCAGCCGATGGAAAACCTCCGTACAACATCGCCGCTTTCGCACCTAGTTTCAGTCGCGGGCGCCGATATCCGATGCTTAGTGGGTTCTCTTGAGGAACAACCTCAAACTCCACTATTTGCTCACTCACTCCTCATCACAATCGCTTTAGAAATTCTTATCCAGAAATCTCTATTCAGAGGTGTCAGTGAGCAACTCGAACCTTGACAATACCTGGAGGGTGACATTGGTCGCTACAATTGGCAAGTACTTATTTGATGATACCTGATATGAAAAAGGTTTCATCGATTTTCAAAACTACTCGATGCGGATCCTCTTCACCGATCACCACTCGATCCATCTCAAGAAAAAGCGAACTCAATCATCACTCCGCATTAATACTCCTTACACAAACTACGAGAAGTCAGGAGACCACACTCCCTGCTGCAAGAGACATAAAGACCCGCCTCCTCGCAGCTCCGCGAACACGTTGACCTGCTCCGAGGAAATCATGATATCGGTATGAACGGAGCTACTGTTACAACCGATCTCGGCGCACTCCTCCTCCGACAATTCGGTGCCCCCTTGGAGGCAGCCACGGTAGGCTGAACCGAGCGCGATATGACACGCCGCGTTCTCATCAAAAAGAATCTCCTCGAAAACGATTTTGCTCGAAAAAATCGGCGAATCTACGCCGACTAACGCCACTTCTCCCAGCCGCCGTGCACCCGGATCACTGGCGATATAAGCCTCTAAACTAGCCCCTCCCTCGCTACACGAGTAGCTCCTCAAATCCCCCGCCTCAAACGTCAACGAGAGGTCTTTCACCAACACCCCGTTGACCAAAAACGGACGCGTTGCCGCGACTCTACCTGAGACCGTTCGCCAATCGGGTGTCGTAAAGCACTCCTCGGTCGGGATGTTCGGCAAAAAGGCCAACCCTTTATCAGAACGATCAGCTCCGCCCTTGAAGATCGCTCTGGCATGAAGCCCTACACGAAGGTCAGTTCCGGGTCCCGAGAACCGTAATTGGGATATTCCGATCTCGCTCAATCGAGCAGCTCTTTTTTTCAAAACAGAATTATGATTCTCCCACAATTCCAGGTAGTCAGGTCGATCGACTCGACAGATCTGGAAGATCTCCCGCCACAGTTTTCTCTCCGCATCGACACCTTTGAGACCTGGAAAGAGACGCTCTGCCCACCGAGCAGTCGCTGCGGCGACGACACACCACTGCACTTTCGACTTCTCGATGCCCTCATTGTAGAACCTCTTGGCGGATTGATATCCCGCCTTGCGAGCAAGGTTTACCAAATGAGGATCCAATCCCTCCATGAAGTCAGGATACTCCGGGCCGAGGATCTTAAGGTTTGCGGCCCTCTCGTCTACCAGCTCACCGAATTTAGCGCTGAAGAACCCAGGCACACGATCGAGGAATTCCGGTTGACTATGCTGGAACCTCAAACGCTGCAGAATAGGGTCCGAGAACTCAACATGAACAAAGCCTGCTCCGCGCCGATACGCCTCCTCAACCAGGAGTCCGAGTAGCTCTCGGTGGCATAACTCACTTGAGATATTAACCAATTGGCCCGGTTGTACGTTCAATCCACGCGCAACTATGAGTCGTGCGTACCGCGCCAGATTCTCTCGGTAATCTTCATCAAACGCTTCAACTCCCCTGCTACCATCCCTCATACCATTCTCCTCCGATTGACCTGCTCGAATCATGAAACGCGGCACTACCAGGTGTAAATAACAATAGTAGCCCGTGATACGCGGAGCGAATCACATGAGCCCGGAGATACCTATCTAGGAATTACGGACCGGAGCAATTGAGAACAGAGTCGCTCAGAGCCGGAGCGAGAGAGCCGTCGAGCCACTCCGGTGAGAGCTATCCTCTTCCGCGCTGAGCCCGACTTCAAAGTGAGCCGCGTAGCGCCGG
>JAFMIS010000275.1 GCA_017853915.1 bacterium | reverse complement strand
TTTGACCCCGAAGTGATAGCCGCCCTGAAAGGGATCGTGAACTCGTGCCCCGAGGTTCTCGTCACCTCCCTCAGAGTCAAACCTCGGGATCTTGAGCTTGCTCCTACGAACCCGCGTCAGAATCCACTCACACCCTCAACTCCCCGTCTGCTCGGCACAGTGACGCCAACGATCTTCTTGGATATCGATGACGCCCCTACCCTCGTCATTACAGAAACACCGATCGATGAGACCGCTGAAAACGTGGCTCGACTCCGAGATAATCTCCGAGTAACCAACGCGACTCAGGCAAAGGTGATTGAAAATTTCGTTGAGGTCTTCGCCTCTATCGCGATTCCAAACACACTCTCGCTGCCTGTAACATTTTTCGCTCACTGGGGAAGCTACGATGATCTAGCGCCCTCGTGGCGCGATGAGGAGCTCTCACGCCATGAGCCCTCCGCTAACGGACGGACGCTCTCGCTCTACTTTCGCGCTCATGTGCCCACGAGTGGTTGGTACGGAGCGACTTTTTTTGCTCAAATAGCCGGCTCTCCCGAGCGAGTCTGGATCGGTGGAGGCCCCGCTGACGACGCGCGCTTTTTTATTAGTTCCGATGACTCTGCGCTGATTACGTCCAGGTTGGCGCTCATTAATGCCGCTCGTGAGGAAGCTCGAATCTTTATCAAGGACAGCGTCAGCAATCCTCCCGATATTGAATCGGCGGCGCGCAAACTTTCGCTTATTCAACCAAACCTCTCTCTTGGAGGGCTCATAGAAGAGCACGTATCCTCAAACCCGGACGAGGAACACGCGCTCACCTCGCTCCTACAGGACTGCCCTGAATCGATCGCTGAGGCGATCGCTCAACAGTATGGTGTCGGCGAGATAGTATTTGCGACCCCCGAGGGGCCGCAGGCAGCTGCCGGCGGTCTCGCTCAAGTCATAACTGGACTTCCTCCTCTCTTGTGTCAGCGAGGGATACCCGTCTCTATCATCACCCCTCTGTATCGATACGATAACGGAAACAAACACCCTGATGCCGAAACCACACTACGTCACGGCATACTGCTTCGTGGACATAAAGTAATTCCTCGCTATATCGGAACCGTAACGGTACACATCGGACCAACATACCATCCGGGCACTGCATGGACTCGGCGTGCGGCTTCGACACTGCCATTTAAGGTCTATCTGGCGCAGTATGAAAATCTGCGGGTCTTTTTGCTTGCCAACAACTCAATCTTTGATCGGGTATACCAGCCAGTATACGCCGATGAGCAGCTCCGCCGAGCGATCGCGTTCTCCCGAGCTGCGATTGAGACTACTATGGCACCCCACTTCGACATACGCCCGTCAGCAATTATTTCAAACGATTGGATGACCGCGTGTATCCCCTCATTCTGCGCCCTTGACCAGAGATATCGAAATGACCCCATCCTTCAGCGATGCAAAACTATTCATATGATCCACAACGGCGGAGCCGACTATCACGGACGGATACCGTGTCATTCGCGCCAGGAAGATCTCTGGCCGATGTTTAATCTCGCTCCCGAGCATTTCTTCGGTTTCCGAGATCCTCACCGAGGCGACCTACTAAACTTCACTATTGCAGCCTCTGAGCACGCTACGGGCGGTGTGGTTACCGTTAGTCGTCCATACGCGCGTCAGATCGCGTCACCTGGAGGCGGAGATGGTCTCGAAACTGTATTAACGCGTAGAACCAAGAGTGTTTTTGGCGTGAGCAATGGAATTGATCGCGCTCAGATTGACGCGTATCTCTCGATGATATCAGGCGAGTCAACAGAGCTCCTGCGACAACCGACCACATTACTGGCCGCGAAAAATCGGGCGAAAGAGAGCATTCAGGCCCGCTATGGACTATCCGTGGAGCCCAACGCCACTCTCGTGAGCTTCGTTGGACGCTTGGCTGAACAGAAGGGCCTGCATCTCTTATCCGGTTTCGTTAACGGCTCAGATCAATCGACTCTTGAGAGTATCGTATCGTCCAACCATGATACCCAAATACTCGTTGCGGGGCCGCTTACAAGCGGAGATCCATCGTCCGACGCCATACGTAATACACTAGACTATCTACGCGTAAAGTATCCTGGTAGGGTCGCGGCGGCATTTGACTACATTCCTCACGCTACGGCTCTGGAGATGATGTTCGCAAGCAACCTCTTTCTTATGCCGAGCCGATTTGAGCCAGGAGGTATAACTCAACTTGAAGCCCTTGCCGCGGGAACGCTCGTCGTCGGACGGAATGTAGGCGGAATATCAGCAACCATAGAGAACTTCAACCCCGTCACGGGATCTGGGAATGGTTTTTTGTGTAATGACTATTGTCCAACCGCCTTTGCCAACACCACGCGCTGGGCTTTGAGCGTTATCAGAGATCAAAAGATGCGCGCTCGTCTCGTTTCCCAAGCGATACACGCGCCTCATTCATGGGCAGATAGGGTGCCCACATTCGTGGCGGTTCTTCAGCGCATTATCCTTGGTGCTGAACGTTTCCAGAGTCTGTCAGCGCTGCATGCAAGTCGTGCCCGGGTCTCAACGGCCTCAGTGTAGCGGGTGGAACTTCGCTCGAACTTCCTTGAAATGCCCAGTTCATCTCTCCTGCCATCTTGCCTAACTGAGAATTTCGTCCAAAACTAGCTATCTACTATGACCTCGACGAACTCAATCCGCGCCATCTCGCTCCTTAGCGTACTTGCTTGGCTTCTTTTCTCATCTCCCGTAACAGCACTAGACCCTAAGCTGAAAACCATTCAGGCCACGATTATATCCGTCACGGATGGAGACACGGTTGTAGTAAAAATAGGAACAAAAAAGGAACGTGTCCGACTTATCGGAATAGATACCCCCGAGAGCCACCCCAATCGACGAGCCTACAAACAATCGGCGCAATCACGCCAGGATGTGAAAACCATCGTCGCGATGGGTCTTCGCGCCAGCGATTTCACGCAATCACTCCTACCACCAGGTACCGCCGTATCGCTCGAGTATGACGTAGAGCCTCGAGACAGATACGGTCGCGCACTTGCGTACCTCTGGCTCACTGACGGTCGTATGGTGAATGATATGATTATCCGCTCCGGATACGCCTATCCTCTCACGGTGCCCCCGAATGTGAGGTATCGGGACAGGTTTAGCGAGGCTTTCTCTGAGGGACGAAGAGCCCAGAGAGGGCTTTGGTCGACCCACTGACGCACTATCCGCAGAAAAAGACGTACCCGAAACGCTCATGCTTCATCTGCTTGTAACAGGCACATGTCAACAACAGTTCCATAGTTAAGTAGGTTGTAGTGTGCTACCATTATTGGGCACGATCTCAAGGAAGCACATCGCGCACCACCTGTTGTTTCTCTTGAAACAGCAGCGGTCAATAAGTAGGATCTCTATTGCATGCATCAACACGCTCACCATGTCCATCGAACAGACCAAGAGGTGACAATCCGCGTCTCCGGTCTACACTGCACGAATTGCGCGCTCTCGCTCGAGAAGCACCTTCTACGTCTTGGCGCTCATGCGCCATCAGTTGATTTTGCCTCCGGACGAACCCGATTTACATTGCATAACTCCGACGCTCTCCACGATGTCGTTGACAGCATTGAGCGCTTAGGTTTTTCTGTTCACGATCTCTCGCGCCCTCTTCGTAGCCACCACCAGCACATCCTGACGATCAAGGCCGCTATCGCCGCTATTCTTACAGCTCCACTTTTGGTGGCGATGTGCTTGCCCTCGTCTCCATTACACGACCCAACTCTTCAGTTCTACCTCGCCACACCAGTGTTCATCATCGGCATCCTCCATTTTGGGGCCAGCGCCATCCGCTCGATTCGC
>JAFMIS010000274.1 GCA_017853915.1 bacterium | reverse complement strand
GCCGCTCGTTGTTTTCACTTCAAATATCTTCGCGGTGATAGATCTGCGGGCGCTGTACTTCTTGTTGGCGGCGTTTATATCGCGCTTTCATTACCTGAGTTTTGGATTGTCGTTTGTGTTGATATTTATCGGCGCGAAGATGGCGCTCTTTGATAATGTGCTGCACCTCAAGCTGCCCACGGAGTTGTCGCTTCTCATCGTGCTCGGGCTCATTGTGGGCTCGATTCTGCTCTCTCTTATTAAGCCGCCCCGAGTTGAGGATACTCAGGGAAAGTAAAGGCTAGCCGGCCCCGCATCCGCGAACAAGATTGAACAAGCTCTGCGAGGCCTCATCCGCCAGTGCGAAGAATATGCCCAGCTCCGAAGAGCTCTCGGGCGAATGTCGCGTCAACAGATGTCGCGACAACCGCTCGTGTCGGCAGTCGGGCTTCAGCCGCAGTGCCTATCTCATCGAGGCTCTCGCCGTGTTGGCTGAGGTCGAGCCCCATATCTTCTTCAGCATCGCTCACTCTCACGGGGATCGTGATATCAGATATACGATACAAAACGTACGACCCACTCAGCACAAAGGTCGTCACGATTCCGAGAGCATAGATGTGGTGAATAAACGTCTCAGTCTGCCCGTATATCAAGCCAACTTTGTCGGCGAATACAGCAGTGAGGATCATGCCGACAATTCCCCCTACTCCGTGGCATGGGAAAACATCAAGCGTGTCATCGACGCTGCTCTTGGTTCGAAGATGCACGGCGACATTACTAACGATACTAGCCACAGTGCCGATCAAGAGGCTTGCGCCTACAGAGACGAATCCAGCTGCTGGGGTAATAGCGACGAGGCCAACGACTGCTCCAATGCAGGCGCCGAGAGCCGAGGGCTTTCGGCCCCGAGCGCAATCAAAGAAGAGCCAGGCAAGCATCGCCCCCGCTGATGCCGTATTAGTGGTAAGAAAGGCTCGCGCCGCCAAGCCGTTTGCCGCAAGAGCTGACCCGGCGTTAAAACCGAACCAACCAAACCACAACATCCCGGTTCCAAGCAGCACGTAAGGAATATGAGCCGGTACTTGAGGAGCCTGTTGTTTGTGAGCCGTTCGACGTCCGAGAAAGATAGCCCCCGCGAGCGCGGCGAGCCCTCCCGTCATGTGCACCACGGTACCTCCAGCAAAATCAAGTACCCCCCACTGACGCAAAAAACCTTGCGGGTGCCAGGTCCAGTGCGCCAGTGGGCAGTAGATGAAAATGGAGAAGAGACAAACGAAGAGCATATAACTTGAAAATCGAACCCGACCAGCGAAGGCGCCGGTGATGAGGGCTGGTGTGATGATGGCGAACTTAAGTTGAAAGAGAGCAAAGAGCGCCAGCGGAATTGTGGGCGAGAGGGTAGGATGGGGCGCCTCGCCTACGCCGCGAAACATGAAAAAAGTTCTCGGATCGCCGATCAGCCCGCCCAATGAGTCACCGAAGGCGAGGCTAAAACCCACGGTGACCCACACCATACTGACGAGCCCCATGGCGATAAAGCTTTGCAGCATAGTTGAGAGAACGTTTTTTCTATCAACCATTCCGCCATAGAAGAAGGAGAGCCCCGGCGTCATAAGGAGTACGAGCGCCGTCGCCGTGAGCATCCAGGCCGTGTCGCCTGCGCTTAATGCCTCAAGCGCCTTGGGGTCAGGGAGGGCAGGGGTGGTGTCTGAGAGGGCCCCTAGTAGGCTTATAAAACTTAGTCCGATCAATGGCATAAGCCAAAGCTGAGGCTTTTGAGGGACGACACGTGCTGCTGCCATATAATCCTTTTTAGGGTAATTATCACTCCCTATAAGGTAACTATCGCAGCTTTTAGTATAATTCTACAGATCTTTATTCTAGTTGTTATCTTTTTTAAGATAATTCCTTAATTCCTCTGCCACCTGGAACTTGTACATATGGGGCACCTCACTATTGATAAGGATAGAGAACCGCAATCGACCACGGGAATCGCTAGGAACAAAGTACCCCGCTAGGGAGTTTACCCCGCGCAGGCTACCGGTCTTAGCGATAAACCCGTTTTGCTCTGGGAGGAGCCAACTGTAGCGTTCAAACCGTTTGAGCAGTTCAGTCATCTGTTGAGCGGTGACTCGGTTCTTACGCGAGAGCCCTGACCCCTCCTCAATGTGAAAATCACGCCACATGACGCGCTTCTCTAAACACGCGCGCATCGCCTGTTGTCCCTTCGATACGCTCGCGGGGGCGCCAAACTGTGAGGCACCGAGGGTGAGAAAGAGCTGATTGGCGGTAAAATTTGTGGAGTACTTAAGCATCGATCGCGTGATCTCAGAGAGAGGCTCAGGCGAGAGGTGTTCATACATGAGGCGAGCAGACGGCGGCACGCGCCCCCGAGATATCCTCATGGCACCCTTAGCTCCGTATCTTTCAAGGAACGCGGCGAGAAGCTCTCCGCCGTACTGCACTCCGGTTTGCCAATCGCTTGAGAGGTTCACCCGTTCTGTCTTTCCACGACTAAGACGCTCTCCAGCTTTTTTCGCTAACGGCGTGAGTGGCGTTTGACTCTCAGCGCTCACTACGACGCCGTTTTTTTTGCGCGTTAGATACGCGGAGCTAAAATTGCCCACAAAAGCGGCGTTTTTCGCGTCATATGGATTAAGCGAGCGCTCGCTTCCGTCGATTGATAGAGCGTCCTCAAAAAAACTCGTGTCTATTACGATCCGATCGATGCGCGGCATCTTCTCGACGAGGATTCGCGCGATCGATTCAAGAGTCTCCGATACTAAACTAGGATCCCCTGAGCCTCGAACGAATAGTGAGTTTTTACCATCCGCGAAGAAGAGAGTTTTGAAGTGATAGTCAGCTCCCAGCTCCTCGAGCGCGCAGTAGGTTGTGGCAACCTTGAGAACCGAGGCGGGAACGAAGTGTTCGGAGTCTCGGTATTGAATGAGTGGCGTTCCATCTTCGCGCTCGACACGCACTGAGCCATTTTTGAGCAGTCGAGCGAGGTCGAGGTTCTCCTGAGCCCAGAGGATTGGGCTTGCGGATATCAGTGCCGCTGCCAAGAGAGAGACTCGTAGGAAGATGTTCATAGAGTTTTGTGTCCGTGTGCTTCTCAATATTCTACACCACCCTGCTAGGGAGGGGCACGTCTTCATCTTAGTGCTAACCTCGCTGTGCTGCGGGCCTCAAGGGGTAGTCATTATGGTGTTGTGAACCGCCTAGGTTGCGCGAGGAAACGCATGCATACCGCAGAGTGTATACCGTTGAGGGGACTCAGCTAGGAGATTTGCAGCCATTCTGATGCTCTCGTGAGGGGGCGTGATAAATTACTCTATCGCTGCTATAACTGACCAATACGTTATTCGTTCAAAGGAATCGAGGCGATGAAAGGAATTATTCTAGCGGGCGGCTCGGGCACAAGGCTCCATCCAGTAACCCTGGCTCTTAGTAAGCAGCTCATACCGATCTACGATAAACCGATGATCTACTACCCGCTCTCTACACTGCTCTTGGCGGGCATTCAGGATATCTTGATCATCACCACCCCGCACGACGCCGAGTCTTTCCATCGTTTATTAGGAGATGGAAGCCAGTGGGGAGTGTCGTTCTCGTACGCGACTCAGCCGAGCCCAGATGGGCTCGCGCAAGCGTTTATCATCGGACGAGAATTTGTGGGGACCGATTCAGTCGCGTTGGCTCTCGGAGACAATATATTCTTTGGACACGGATTTGCGGATTTGCTGCGCAAAGCGGCGAGTCGTGAGAGTGGGGCGACGGTTTTTGGATATCGAGTGAAAGATCCAGAACGATACGGCGTAGTTGAATTTGACGCCTCAGGGAAAGCTACAAACCTGATTGAGAAACCAAAGGATCCAAAGTCG
>JAFMIS010000014.1 GCA_017853915.1 bacterium | reverse complement strand
GAGATCTTTGGCACCCCGAGCCCCGATTGCGGCTTGGCCGCCTTGGGAACGATAGCTGATATGGTTCCTCTTCATGGCCCCAATCGCACCATGGCCCGTCAGGGTCTTGCGGCTCTGAGGGCCGGGGCGTGTCGTGGGATCGTGCACCTAGCCTCTCAACTCGGCCTCGCTCACGCTGGCCTCTCAAGCCCGGATGTCGGGTTTTACATCGGTCCTGCTCTTAACGCGGCCGGTCGCCTCGATGACGCGGCTCGATGCGTTGAGCTCCTCACATCAAAGGATGAAGACCGCCTTCGCTTGCTGGCATCCGAGCTTGTGCGCCAAAATGACGAGCGAAAGAGCATCCAACGCTCACAGCTCCAGCACAACCTCGCTCGCCTAAGTAATCTTCGGCGGGTACCCACAGGGCTGGTCTCGAGTCACGACGAGCACCATCAGGGGATAGTAGGATTAACGGCACAGGGACTCGCGCAGCGACACTCGCGCCCATCCTTTGTGTTCGCTCCCGCCGAAAACTTTACCCTCAAGGGCTCTGGGCGCGCAGGAGATCCTCGCTACGATCTGATGAGCCTTCTGAATGAGGTTCAGAGAAACGACGCGGACGGAATAATTCTAAAGGTGGGTGGTCACCGCGCCGCGGCTGGTCTCACGATCAAGGCAGAGGGACTTACAACCTTTACAACCCTGCTCGCCCGAGCCATCACAAACCAATACGGCCCCGCGATCTCCTCCGTTGAGATCCACGCCGACGCCCGTTTGACCTTTAGCTCTCTGACGCCCTCACTCGTCGCTCACATCCATCAGCGCCTTGACCCGTTCGGTCAAGGTTTTGAGGCGCCTCGAATCATGTTCGAGAAGGTCAAGGTAATAGACATCCAAGAACTGGCGGGAGACCGAAGGATGCTGGTCCTTGAGCAAGGCGATAAGAAGGTACGCGCCTTCATCGGGCCGGAACTCTGGAACGACAACCTGTGGGTCGGCTCAATATGTGACATCATCGCGACTCCGGCCACGATCTATACCCGCGAGAAAAACCACGTGCAGCTCAGTGTTCACGGTTATACAACAGATGTGGGCGCCGAGCGCCCGAGATTGGCAGTGACGAACGAGCGCCTCACGACCGTCGCGCATCCCGTAAAAAAGCCGAGAATACTTATACCCCGTGAGGTGGATAATACCGTACTACCGCCGCAGGAGGGTCTCTCTGACCGCGCGATACTGCAGGTATTGGCTGAGAACGCGCGAGTCAATCTGCCCCGCGACTGGCTCTATCACGATCTCGCGCTTCTAGCGGCCGAGGAGAAGGCTCCCTTCAACGGTCAGCCATTCCTGGACGCACGCGAAAAATTCACACGTGACTATGACCTGTCCGCTCTTAAGGCAGATTCATTTCAGTTCCGCCCCGCACAGATCGAGTTCTGTCGATATTTTCTAGATACCACTGCTAATGTGATCCTCCAGGCCCCAACTGGCACCGGTAAGACTGAAATGGCTCTGATCGTCGCATCTCGACAGAAGAGCCTGGGGCATCGAACGATCTTCGCCGCGCCCACGATTGAGATCGCTCGCCAAGTAAGCCAGCGGGCGCCTTCGATGATCGACCTCGAGGCAACGCTCCTTGATGGTGCTGTGTCGCCGAAGAAAAGAGCTACCATCTATCGCATTCAAGATCCGCAGTTCATATCGGCGGTCCCGCATGTTGTAAAGAACGACATAGATTCCGGTACATTCGCGTTCCGTCCTACAGATCTCTTAGTGGTTGATGAGGGGCACCATACAACCGGAGAGTATCCCTACGTTCCTCTGGTAGAGGCTGCTCGAGCCGTCGGCGCCCGAGTGCTCTTACTCTCAGCGACTCCTGGACAGGTTGAGCCTGGGGTGTCATGGGCAAAGCTCGATGCTCTTAAGCAACTCATTGGGGTAGAGACGATCTTCCCGTTGAACGTAGTTCGACGCACCCTCCCCGTATCACCGCTGCACTGTGAGCTAACCCAGGAGCTAAAGATCGCTATAAATCACCTCGCCGCGCGACTAGCCGCGCTCCGCTCTGATATCCTGCAGTATCTTGAGGATAAGGGCGAGCAGGCGCTCTACAAGGAGGCTCGCAAGCATTTTGGTGGCGCGACACTTACCTTTCCCTCATCGCATAGCCTCGAGCCCCTGGTAGCGACTATCCGCACCCTCAACAACGACCCCGACCGCTGGAAGGTGGTCTCCGCGCTCTACGCCTCCGTTGAGATCTCGGAGCTTTATCAGTTGCTGGCCTATCAAGGCATTTCGGGATTTCTCTTGCGAGTGCTTGAGAAAAGGTTCGAGATAGCGTTTCCAAAACAAGCGGCTCGTAGTCACGGGAATCGCAAGACCGTGGCCGCGCCCCAGTATGTGCGCGATGTATACTGTTCTCGAGAGATAGAAAAGGCGTACAACCACCTGGCGCGAGCATCGTTTGTCGGGCTCCTGAGAGCGCAAGCCTTGGCCGATATCTCGGGATTGCCACTCTCTGGTTGGCGCGCGCTCTCCGGTAAGGAGCGTCGCAGCCTCTTCAATCAGCACGTTGGTCCAGTGCTGGGGCGGCTACGTCAGGAGCTCGTTGAGCTGGATTACTCCGATCACCCCAAGGAGCGAGCAATCTTCCACAACGTGCTCGAGAGACACCCCACAGAGCAGAGCGCCGTCTACACTCGGGATCGATCGCATGCGTTGTTTCTTACCGCGCGTCTCTCTCACCGTCTTCAGCGCATGAACAAAACCGCCGTCGCTCTTACGGGCTTAGGAGAGGGTGTGCATAAGGGCGTCAGCCGTAAAGATAGAAAAGACAATCTTGAGAAGTTTGTGCGTGGGGACGCGCTGGTGATCGTCAGCACCAGCGCCGGCAATGAGGGGATCGACTTTCCGAGCATCCAGCACGGATATGCCTACCGCTTTAACTCCTCATTCATCGAGGCTCTCCAGCAGTGGGGTCGTGTTGGTCGGCGAGACCTGCTTGGCTCGTTCCGCTACCTCTGTAGCACCCCAGAGGAGCACGGCAAGGTATCTAATATCCATCGCAAAGAGAGGCATTTCTACGAAAAGATGAACAGTGAGCGGCAGCGTCTATTGGATCAGAGATAAATATCTGGCCCCACAGCGGGCTTTTTCACATGGCGCTGATGCACGTGCTATAGGTTTGGCAATACCGCGCGGGAATTTTATTCAGGGCACGCCGCCTCTATTTTCTCTCAGCGTCGTTACAGAGATCACCCAGCAGCCTTATAACGCCGGCATTGAAATCACGCTGGCGCGCGAACGTTGGGCCAAGGAGCGCTGAAACAGCGCGAAAGAGTACGCGCTTTACCGCGACGATACAGGGGCCGATAATCTTTCGATGCGAGGTAATCTTCTCCGCTCGAATACCCGCCGAATAGATGTGGCAGAGGTTTCTCAAAAGTTCTAATCGCTCAGACGATGTCGTAAAATCACCTTTCGCGATCGCCGTCGACACTGCAGCCACCCGCTCTGGCTCGTTGGGGGGCATGAGGCCGTCATGCTTCCAGCGCTCAAGCTGCGCGACCAACTCACGCGCCACCGCGTCATCACACGTACCCGCTACACTGAACCACGTAGCTGTTTGAGGTTTTTGCTCTGAAAGACCCATGAGCGCAAGGGTATCACAGAAAACGATGGCGATGAAGCTCCACGAAACGGAGCCTAAAATACTCATCTCGCTCGGTAATATAACCACTTTCAAGGCCAGCTAACGCTGATACCAGTACCGCGGCGCCCTTCAGAAAGCGCGGCCCCGGCCGATAGAGGTTCTCACCAGAGGCGAAGACCACCTCTCCCCTCTTCACCGCTGGAATATCCTCCCACCCAGCCAGATCCTGAAGCGCTCCAATGGTCTTTATACTGTCGGCAACAGGACGCCCATCGAGAGCAATAAGGATGACATCAGGCCTTTGCGCCGCTACATGGCTCCACGGCGTGACGAATCCCTTGGTGGGGTCCGCAGCGATGTACTGAGCTGAAAAAAGCCGCGCCAGATCGCCCAACCATCCGAGCGCGATTGTAAATGGAGTTACTCCCGACACAACAACCAGCTTCTTGCCTCGCGACCGATCAAAAAAACTATCGGCCCAAATCATCAACTGGCCCTTAATACGAGAGGCTAGCTGGCGGCCCTCCGCACCTCTTCCGAGCGCGCTACCAACCTCTTCGATTGCGCCATACATCGCCTCGAGGTTCGGGATCGACACATCGCGAATAGCGACTCTTCGTCCTGTGAGACTCGCGATATACCCCTCGGCCCATTCCCGAAACGCATCGCGATCCTCTTCACTGATTGCAGCGAGAATAAGATCCGGTTGTATTTGTCTCAGCTTCTGAAGATCGAGACCCGGAGCTGAGAGCCCGAGAGCCAGCCGCATCCCATCTCGATCCCTGGTACTCGAATCGGTTTCGTAGTCCCTCGTCAGGACCTCGGGCGCCAAGCCACCCCTAACCTGCAGACCACACCGATGGGTCACGCCCACCAGGTAGCGAGCCATGTCACAATATTCGACAACATCGGTGGCGTATGGTTGTAAAGAAACGAGCCTCACATCGGCACTCAAAATACACGTTACAGTTTATGATAGCCCCAGGTAACCATCGGCCGCACCGGATTTTTTTGGGCGCCGCACCGTTCAGCGCGAAGCTGCCCCCGTCTTTGGTTATTTTGAGAGATTACGGCATCTTGCAAACAACATCGGGGCTACCGCGAGCGAAAATGTATTGACCAATCAACGATTAAGGCCGACTGTAACTACATGCTTCACGCTTCCAGGCGGCCGGGCATACTATTGATGTAACGGCAGACTTGCCACATTCCAGTCTTAGAACTAGTAGCACTATGAGACGCGTATCCTCTATTTTTAATCGCTTAACGCTCATGAGTCGACGCCCAGCGCTGGTCACCTTGGTAGGCTCAGCCCTGCTCGTATCTCTGGGGTGCTCCGCGGCTACAACAACCTTCTCGAGTCTATCGAACCAAGGCATAGTCCCGGTAAGCTCAGAAAATCCATTTATGGGATCGAACCTCTTCTTGGCAAAAGAGATGGAAGAGAGCTCGTATCTCTATAATTTTCTCAAGGAGCGAGGCGCGCCTCAAGCGATAGCTCTGCAGGGTGAGAAAGAAGAGGAAGCTCAGATGACGATGTACTACTCGGGCACCCATGAGTCGTACTCCGCGACACCCCAGATAGACCCGACTCTACGCAACCGGGAATGGATCATCCGGGGACCATACGCTCTCGATCGCTCGGTCTACAGGGAGGTATCACAGTTGCCACCTTCAGATGGCGCAGTCTTTGAGATATTTGGCAGAAGAGAGGTTTTAGGCGGCCCCGTGAGAGCGGCGGAAACCAGAGTTATCGCTCCGGCTTTCGTACCAACTCCAAAGCCAAAACTACATCGAAAGAAGCGCAAGGCAAAGACCGAACAGCCTGCCACGACTGAGTCTACTACCACAGCATCAAGTGGCGATGCGCCATCGAACTTCGACCAGGAGGCGCTTGCGGAGGCCCGCGCTAAGGGCCAGGGCTCAAGCAGCTCCGCGACCCCCAACGCGAACTCCGCTCCGAAGGCACCCCGAGCAAAGGCGACGGCAGGGCCTTTGGTGGTGTTTGAACGCATCAAACCCCAGGTTCTCCCGGGAGCGACCCCCTCTACTCGCTGAGCGGGTTTTAATCCGTCTTACTGCACGCTCGCTGGAGCCTGTTGTTGCTGAGCCGGCGGTTGTGTTCGCTCGGCTGGCGGCGCAGTAGAAGTACGACCGCGTGCTATAAAATACACGAGCGCCACTATCGCTATGAGAGCGAGAACTGAGACAACCGTCGTTAATGTTGAACTCTCGGCTGTTGCCCCTACGGGTGTTGTTGTTGCCATACGAGACCTCCATGGTGGTTTTATGGTTCACATGTAACCTACGGGGGTGAAACGGAGCCCGCAATGACAGGGATCTCTCCTCGTGGCACCAAGGCTGGCCCGCGGCTGAAATCAGAGCTAGATTCAGAGATCGTTGATTGTCTCTATTAGAATGCAGCCCCACTCCATGAGTGATATCATAAGAGCTGTATGCTTGCCCCGCTTCGACCTCCATGGATATCAAGGCTTTTTTTCTCGTGGATGACTCCATTAGTTCGAAGGACTATGCGGGTCCCGCTTGATGAGTCCTCACTTATCTCTCTTCCACCGGGAGCTAGCATCGGACTCGAGGCACAACAACTTGATCGGTCGTTTCAGTCGCGCTCGGCATCCGCATGGGCTCTGCCCATAAGCATCCTGCTCACCTATCGCTCGAGGCTGCTGCAATCGCTTTTTCTTTCTATTGTTATACTACTCTCCAGCAGCTCCTCACCCCTCCTGCTGCGGGAAATCATAACAGGGCTGGAGGGGCATGTCGGGCATCTAGGGGCGCTTGTGAACCTGTTGCCGTCCTTTAACTTTCTACCCCCTCACCAACGCTACGCTCTGTTCTGCTCGTTTCTCTTGTGTCTTGTCTCCGCTGTATCGATCCTATCGGTTCACCACATCTTCTTCGTACAGCCGATGCTTGGCGCCCATGTGCGCGCCGCGCTCAATTCTCTGATTTACAAGAAAGCTCTCTCACAGAGCCGTGGAAGCGCCTCCGATCTATCGAGCGGTTTTATTGTAAACCTAGTCGGAACGGACACGAGGAAGGTGGATAATTTTCTCGGCTTTATGCACTCAGCATGGATCCACCCGCTACAGCTGTGCATCGCTACCACGCTTCTTTACTATTTGATTGGAACACCCGCGCTTATTGGTTGCTCAAGTCTTCTCGTATTACTGCTCTCCTCCGTTGCCATCTCACGCAATCAAACTCTCATTCGCCGCGACCTCTCTAAAACTGCCGACAAACGCGTAAGCCTTACTCACGAGGCCCTCGTGCACATTAAGGCGGCTAAGTTTCAGGGCTGGGAGGAAAATATCGCGGCCAAGATCGATACCATCCGGCGCCGAGAGGCTCGTCTCTCTCTCTCCCTCGCCAAACTTACCGGATTTTCAAGCTTCACCGCTGGCAGCGCGCCCGCGATCGCCATGGCGATCACCTGCCTGGTGGCACTCTTGCAGGGAAGAAGCCTTCCCTCCTCTGTTGTATTCCCGATGTTGGCCCTCTTTATGATGTTGAGGTATGCCCTCAATAATCTTCCCAACACCCTATTTAACCTCATAGAGGCCTGGGTGTCGCTTCGTCGTATTCACTCATTCCTTACTACACCGGATTATAAACCCCGCGCCATTACCCCGTCGGCACCTTACGCTATTGAGGTGCGAGACCTCACCCTTGAATGGGCTGACCACACTCGGGCAGTGCGCGTGGGAGATCTAACTATTAAACGCGGAGAGCTGGTGGTGATTATCGGCAGTGTCGGCTCCGGCAAGAGCGCGTTTCTACTCGGCCTTCTTGGGGAACTCTCCGCCTCCACGGGAACGGTGACTATTGGCGGCGAGATGCGCTACGTGGCTCAGTCCCCATGGATCGTAAGCGATTCGATCCGCGCCAACATCCTCTGCGATCGGTCCTTTGATCCCTCTCTCTACCAGAGAGTCATTGAAGCCAGCGCGCTTGAGCGCGATCTAGAAAACTTTCCCCATGGGGACCAAACCATGATAGGTGAGCGGGGCGTTAATCTCTCGGGGGGGCAGCGCCAACGTGTCGCGCTCGCTCGAGCCCTCTACTCGCGACCCGACATTTATCTTTTAGACGATCCGCTTAGCGCGCTCGACCCGCAGGTAGCAGGCGAGGTCTATACCAATCTTGTCCTGGGGGATCTCAAAAACTCAACCCGAGTACTTGTCAGCCACCGAGTCGAATTCGCTCGTGCGGCCGACAGAGTTCTGGTGATTGAAAACGGAGCTGTGATCGAGTCAGGAAGTCCCTCGGCTCTCTCAAAGCCAGGTACCCGCTTCTCCGAGCTCTTGGCGTACCACGCTCGCATGACACCGGAGCATCACGACGCATCACCGCTCGGAGGTGATATCGAGGGGATAGCCGCGGAACTCTCCGATACTCAGCAAGCCTCCAATCAGATCGTAAGCCATGAGGAACGATCAACCGGCGTGGTGGATAGACGGGTAGTCAGTCGTTACCTCGCTCGCCTCGCGCCAGGTGCTACGGTATTCGTGCTACTAGCGCTCTTTATCGGACGCCAAGGCGCTGCGGTCGCTGCGGATCTTTGGCTCTCACGCTCATCGCGAATCTCTCCTGACGCGATTACTAGCTTTATGCTCGGCTACCTCGTGTGCATCCTTGCTTTGTGCGCAGCAGCCTACTTCCGCTCGATGTACCTCCTGACACGTGGACTCCTTGCAGGGCTTCAGTGCCACTCCGACCTGGCCCGCGGCGTACTTCGGGCCCCTCTTCGATTCTTTGAGGCTAACCCAGTCGGACGGATTCTTAATCGCTTCAGCCGTGACCTGGAGGCGATCGAGTTGGCTCTGCCCGCTTCGCTGCTTGATGCAGGCCACTGCGTCTTTGAGGCCCTCGCCATCTGCCTCGTCGTCGCTATCGTGGCTCCTATCACGATCGTTATCCTTACCCCTGTTACCGTTCTGTATCTTCTTCTGCAACGTATGTTTAGGCCGATTTCCCGTGATACTCAACGATTGAGCTCCCTAACCATCTCGCCGGTATTTGCGCTGCTCTCTGAGTCCCTCAACGGTGTTGAGACGATTCGCTCGGCGCGCCTTGCGACGACCCTTGAGAGCAGATTTTTATCTCTTTTGGTCATCAACACTCGAGTCCTCTACACTCAGACCTCCGCCAATCGCTGGGTCGGCATCCGCCTTGAGCTTCTCGGAACCGCCGTCATCGCCGCGGTCGGCGTCGCGACATCGTTAGGGCTCGCGAATTCTATGGGGGTGGGTCTCTCAGCTCTTGTTCTGTCGTACGCGTCAACTATGACCGGATCAATGAACTGGGCGATTCGAAGTATCTCTCTCGTTGAGAGCAATCTCACATCGTTCGAACGGATCGAAAGCTACACAAGGCTTGCGTCGGAGAAGCTAGAGGGCGAGATTCCACCCCAGGGGTGGCCACGTCACGGTCAGGTTCGCATCTCCAACCTCAGCGTGGCGTATCGGGAAGACCTCCCCCCGGCGCTGCAAAATATCACCTGCGATATTCCCGCCGCCAGTAGGGTCGGTATCGTAGGGCGCACTGGTTCGGGGAAGAGCACCCTCATCCTCGCTATGATGCGTCTCCTCGAGCCGTGCTCGGGGCACGTTGAAGTGGATGGGACGC
The DNA here is from genome assembly GCA_017853915.1 of bacterium. Classification (GTDB taxonomy): domain Bacteria; phylum Bdellovibrionota_C; class UBA2361; order UBA2361; family OMII01; genus OMII01. The sequence goes on along the minus strand of JAFMIS010000014.1, from coordinate 7,495 downwards.
GTCTCTGCGACCTAAGTCTCGACGCCCTTCGCCGCTCCATCGCCGTAGTTCCCCAAGACCCCGTCCTGTTCTCGGGAATCCTTCGAGAGTCGCTGGATCCATTCAATCAGCACTCTGATCAGGATATCCAGGCCGCTCTTGAGAAAGCTCAGCTGACCCCTTTCCTCGCGTCACTTACGAAGGGACTTCAGACTCGTGTGCGAGAGGGGGGAGCGAATTTTAGCTGCGGACAACGCCAACTTATCTGCCTGGCGCGCGCGCTGCTCCGAAAGAGCAAGGTTCTGATTCTTGATGAAGCGACGGCGTCTATCGATGTTGAAACTGATTTTGCGATACAGAGAACGATACGCGAGCACTTTCGGGATTCGACTGTGCTGGTAATCGCGCATCGCCTCGGAACGATCATCGACTCTGATCTTATTATGGTGCTCGATGGCGGCAAGCTGACAGAGTTCGGACCTCCTCAGGCATTACTGGCCTCAGCGTCCTCTTCTCTTTCGAGACTGGTGCATGAGCTGCGGATGCAATCTATGGTTTCTAGCGCCGATATTTAATTGAATTGTGTCGCCAGGCCTCTGGGGAACATGTCGGGGTTCTAGGGGTTTACACCCTGGCAGTGGCCCCCATATCCCGCTTTTTCGACCCCCGTTGTCAAAAACAACAAACTCACCAAGAGCCTTTTGTCTTTTCTGACACTGATTTGTTAGTGCCATTCATCTTCTCTATCTTTTTCTGAAGCAGGCTAGATTGCATGCCGCAATCTGACCGGGCCGAAATGGAAAACGGGTCGAGAGTCCATACCTCTCAAACCAGACTACCAAGGGAATGCTTATGAGAACTGTTACCCTATACTTCGACTACGGAGAATTGACTGAGGTAAATTTCGTCGATGGTACGTACAACGGCCAGCGACGTTGCATTCGGGGCAAGAGCGGCGGAGCATATCGCTCGGCTGGATCATTCCAGTGGACATCAGCTGTAAAGGCGCTTGCGCTCCTTCTGGTGAGGGCTCGTGTATACACAACAGAAAACATGATTCGTGGGGAGGCTAACTCGATGGCCGCGAGTCTCGACTATGCGATATCCAAGCAACCGACCTGGTTAACCGAGATGTTTGGGTGCGATCAGGACGGAATAAGCCTGGCGCGACGAATGATTCTTCGCACCAACCCTGAGAGGAAGCGCCCCGGACCCGTAACACTTGGGCTTAATATGAATTATGTCGCTGTTGAAAATATCTCGATCATACTCAACGGCAAGACTCCAACGGACGAACAACTCCTTGGACTCAGCCGATCCCTTGAATGCTGCGAGATCGAGAGATTACCTCAAGCGGCATAGAGCTACTCGGTCGGCGGGGTGGAAGCCCCCGCCGTAGCCCCAAGCCCTCATTCCGGTTGCCTACTATTCCGTCACGATTGCGTTAATCTTTCCCATGACCTCCGGAGTTAAGCGAGCCCGAACGGCACACGATTGTATATTCTCTCGCAACTGCTCGCTCGAACTAGCTCCCAAGATTACCGTGCTCACGTTACGATTCGCGGCACACCACGCGATAGCCAGTTGACCTAAGGTACACTCCAACTCTCGCGCGATGGGCTCCAACTGGCGCACCACATCCAACTTCTCCTTAGCCATGACCCTCTCCGCGATCCACTCATAACCGGATAGACTCGCTCTGCTTCCCTTAGGAATTCCTTTATTGTACTTCCCGGTGAGGACTCCTGACGCGAGAGGACTCCACGTCGTCAGACCAAGCCCGATCTCACTATAGAGACTGCTAAATTCTCGCTCAACCTTATCGCGCACGAAAAGATTGTATTGAGGCTGCTCCATCTGGGGTTTGTGTAAATGGTGCCGATCCGCTACTCGCCACGCCTCGAGGATCTGATCGGCGCTCCACTCTGATGTGCCCCAATACAATGCCTTACCTTGCGTGACCATATCGCTCATCGCTCGAACGGTCTCCTCAATAGGCGTATGAGGGTCGGGCCGATGACAGAAAACGAGATCCACACAATCCAGTTGCAGCCGAGCTAGCGAACCATCGATCGCCTGCATGAGATACTTTCTATTGAGGGTGTTTTTTTCATTTGGACCCTCGTGAAGGCCCCAATAAAATTTGGTCGAGACACAATATGACGAGCGCCGAACTCCGAGCTTCTTAAACACCCGCCCCATAATGACCTCTGACTCGCCAGCGGCGTAGCCCTCCGCGTTATCGAAGAAATTGATACCGGAGTCTAACGCGACGCGAATACAATCAAGCGCTCGCCTGTCATCGAGTTGACTGTGAAAGGTTACCCATGATCCGAACGAGAGTTCGCTAACCTTAAGGCCTGCTGAGCCAAGACGCCGATATTCCATATAGTCCTCCTGACGCGATTACGTCGCGACCCTAAGAATAGACCAGGGACGACGCGAGCGCATCAAAGAAGATTTCGAGGTTTCACGATTCACAGCAATTCTAGATCGATATGTTTGATTTGGGGGGCGCCCGGGTCGGGCGCCAAAATGTCACTAATCACCATCAACATTCTGGCTCACGCCACACCCAGCAGCCGAACCAACCGCCATCACAGACATCTGCGGGACAATCAGCCGCGCGATAGCAACACCACAGCACTCGCGACTATACCCTCCTCGCGCCCGATGAATCCCAAGCGCTCAGTGGTTGTTGCCTTGATCGTCACCTGTTCAGGGGATGCGTTGACCGACAAAGAGAGCCTCTCGCGCATTCGGTCTACGAATGGCTTAAGGCGGGGAGCCTCAGCCAGCACGGTTATGTCGGCGTTTACAAGCTTCCACCCCTTCTCATTCGCCACTCTCCACACTCCCGACAGAAGCAGGCAGCTGTCAGCATCCTTGTAAGTACTGTCGCTATCCGGAAAGAGCGTACCTATGTCGCGCTCACCGATCGCTCCGAGAATCGCGTCCATGAGGGCGTGCGCTATCACGTCCGCGTCTGAATGTCCGTGAAGCCCTCTTGCATGGGGAATCTCCACTCCTCCCAGGACGCACCTTCGGCCCTCCTGAAATGGATGGACATCGATTCCTTGACCGATCCTAAACTCCATGAGCAACCACCCCCTGATGAATGATTCTGCGGGCTATCTCGAGATCTTCAGGCATCGTTACCTTCACGTTCTGACGGTCCCCCTCAATAAGGTGAATGCGTCGAGAAAGACCAACCAGCGCCGCGTCATCACTTACACTTATCCCCCCAAGCTTCGCGTTTCGATGTGCTACGAGGAGATCCGAAAGCCAAAATCCCTGCGGTGTCTGAATAGCCCAGACATCATCGCGGCTGATGTACCCACCTACCAGATCGCCCTCGGCTCGGCACAGTGAATCAACGACCCTAACAGCGGCCGTGACAGCGCCATGCTGATACACGCCCGCTACTACCCTCGAGATTGTTTCTTCCTTAACGCACACACGCGCCGCGTCATGAACCAACACAGCCTCACGCTCACCATCAGCGCCGACGATACCAGCGAGTAATTCCACGCCACAATGCACCGATGCCTGACGGGTGTCGCCTCCCGCCACGAGAGTCACGTTTGCTAGGTCCGTAACCTCTGTCTCGAATCGACTACGCCAAGCATCCGGCACACAAACGACGATACGCTTACAGGATCGGTCCTTAGCAAAGACGGCTACTGTATGCCGTAAGATGGAGGAGCCAGCGCGACGCTCCACAGACTGAAGTGGCAGCAACACTTTCGGGATAGATGCCCCCATGCGACTCCCACTACCAGCCGCTGGAATGATCACGGAATAGGATGACATTACGACCGAAGAGATACTACGCGAAGAGCGCTCGAAGCTCTCCGACTACCTTATCGTGCGGACGAGCCTTGGCGATAGCGATCTCCGATACCAGCAGCGATTCCGCCATATCCAGCATCTTCTTCTCCCCGAACGAAAGCTCCTTGTCGGAACTCAATACAGAGAGGTCGCGCAAGACTACCGCAATCTCAAAGACCGAGCCGGTCTTGATCTTCTGAGAGTACTCTCTGAAGCGCCGATTCCAGGTCTGCGTATCGATCTTGAAATCTCTATCCTTGAGGATAGAGAAGACCTCATCAATTGCCTTCTTGTCGATAATTTTTCGAAGACCAACGGCGCTTGCCTGTGAAACTGGCACCATGACCTTCATGCCGCTTTCAAGGATCTTGATGTTATAGATGTGATGCTCCTGGCCGCCCAACACAGTTGTGCGGATTCCCTCAATCTCACCTACTCCGTGGCCAGGATATACGATCTTATCCCCCGCCTTAAAGTTGCTGACTTCCGTGATAAGCGGAGCCACCGCGGGAGCTCTCTCGACACTCTTTACCGCGAGTACTGGCTTTGCCGTTACTGACTCAACACCAAACCTGGCTGTAATCACCTTACTCCCCAAAGAACTCGGCTCTGAGCGGCTAATCTTGGTGGCGGGGATCTTTCCCGCGCTCTCTTTCACAAGCGTCAATTTTGTCTTCTGAGACTTGAGAGTCACGACAGACGCCGACTTAACAAGTTTTGACTTCGTGATCCGCTCGGTCACCGAAACCTTTCGCACCACAACTGATGACTTAACTTTCGCGGACGCGAGTGGTTGAGACTTGGCGCCCTTTACCGCGGTTAAAGCCACGGTTGACTTCGTTCGAGCTGTATGACGGACGTTTTGTTTAGAAACTTTTTTTGTTGCTACGGTAGCTTTTGACTTGGAGAACTTCGATGTTTTGGGACCGGTGCTCTTTGTTTTCAACTTTCCTCCCCTCCCTTGGGACGGTTTGTTTCCGGGGACTACAGCTGTATCCAGCCACCTCACAATCGATCCCTCTCCGAAGCCAACCCCTGCGAGCCGCCTATCCGAAAGTCGTATCAACGTGAGAGAGAGGGCGAAAGTTATCCTGCTCCTTCCAAACCAGGAAAGGACTAGAAAAACCCCCTGTTATGCCCTCAGGTAAACCCTCTTCGACCGACGGATAATACCGCACCTACCACCGCAAGGTCAAACAAGCCTCTAAAAAGCTAGATTCCTTGCTAATTTTTGAGGCCCTCAAGGCCCCGCGCTATCGCGCCACACCGACCGAACGCTCAGCAGTGTCTTCGGAGCGCTCGCTCCACAACATGGCCGCCTCCCGTAGGCTGGCACACCGATACTGCTCCATGTAGGCGCATAATCCGCGCTCAATCGCGCGTACCAGGCCCGGCCCCTCATAGATTAACGCCGTGTATATCTGCACCATCGACGCTCCCGCCGCTATCATGTTGAGGACATCCTGATATGACGTAATTCCGCCGACACCTATCAACTCCAACCGTCCGCCCGATTGTGATGAGATATACCTCATCACATCCAGAGCTCGGGCGCGCAATGGCGCGCCGGAGAGTCCCCCACTCTCCTCAATCGGAGACCGCAAACCCTCGCGGCTAATCGTCGTGTTTGTCGCGATTATGCCCGCCATCCCTGTTTCAACGCAGCACTGCAAGACCTCGTCAATCGCCGGGAAGGATAGATCGGGAGCTACCTTCACAAAGATCGGCTTCCGATCTCTGTTTGCGCTCTGGAGCGCTTGAAGCAGAGCGCTCAAGCGGTCGCGCTCCTGCAACTGGCGAAGACCAGGAGTGTTGGGAGACGAGACATTTACAGTCACATAATCGACGAGCGGCGCAAGTCGAGTAAACGAGTAGAGATAGTCTTCAATCGCGTGATCAATCTCGGTCACCTTTGATTTTCCGATGTTCGCGCCGATCGGCGGAAGCTGCCTGTAGCGCGAGCGGATACCTCGAAGTCGCAGCTCAAGCGCCTCAGCACCCTCAGACGGAAAACCCATTCGGTTAATCAGGGCCTGGTCGGCCGCCAAACGGAATATGCGCGGCTTCGGATTTCCCGGCTGTGGGCGCGCTGTGACCGTCCCCAATTCGATATGCCCAAATCCCAACCCCCTCCACAATCCGATCAACTCCGCGTTCTTGTCGAGCCCAGCAGCCAGACCGATCGGATTTGGAAATCGCAACCCCGCGACGTTGACCTCGAGGCGAGGGTCGCGCACTTGAAACGCCGCGAGTAGCGCGCCGGATACGCTTGGAATATTAGCCACCCGGCCTACACTCCGCATAAGGTCATGCGCTGTCTCCGGTTGCATAGAGAAAAACAAGGGACGCACGAGCTGTTTATACATATATCTTCCCACCAACTTTCCCGGCGCTACGGCATTTCCACGGTGTAACGCATGGTGATAGCATCCTCGCCGTTATCTGAGTAGTAATGTTTTCGAATTCCAGCCGCCTTAAAACCGGCTTGAGCATACAGCGCCTGAGCCGCCTGATTCGATACCCGCACCTCAAGGGTTACGTGTAGCACATTCTCAAGCCTACACAGGCGCAGGAAATCCCGCAGTAACTCATTCCCCCCACCCTGACGCCGCCAGACCGGATCAATACCGAGCGAGACGATATGAGCCTCATCCATCACGACATGCGCGCAGAGGTATCCAACGAGAGTATTACCGCGGAAGAGACCCCGAACTCGAGAGGCGGGGTTAATGAGCTCGCGCTCGAATAGCTTTACCGACCATGACGCTGGATTCCACGATGAGTCGATCTCCACCAAACGTGGAAGCCAGATAGACGAAACCGGCGCCACCTCGAATTTCTCTCGGTGAACACCGGCTTTTATAGAGCTATCTCCCGGCATAGTGCGTACCCGGGCTCCTGTCGACTCTGCTATTACAGCGCCGCTTTCGCCTTCTCGGCGATGACAGCGAAGGATGCTGGGTCGCTAAAAGCGATCTCAGCCAGCACTTTGCGATCGAGCTGGATATTGGCATCGGAAAGCCCCTTGATCAGCTTGCTGTAGCTCAATCCATTAAGGCGAGCTGCTGCGTTGATTCGAAGAATCCAGAGGCCCCGGAAATCGCGCTTCTTGGCGCGACGATCGCGATACGAAAACTGAAGCGCTTTCTCAACCGCGCGCTTAGCCAACTTGAAACAATCACTGCGACGTCCGCGATAGCCCTCAGCTAACTCGAGCCTCCTCTTGTGACGGCGCCGACCTGCTGTTCCACGCTTAACTCTCATAACTACCTCTCAGAAATCTCTTACTACAAATGCGCTTCTCTTCCGACCCTACCCGTATGGCAGCTGGCGACGGATAGCCATCACGTTTGTCTTATCAACCGTGTTCATCTTACGTAGATTTCTTCGACGCTTAGGGCTCTTCTTAGCGGTATTGTGACTGTGGTGAGCAGTCGCTCGCTTAACCGTCCCTCGCTTATTAATCGAGAACTTCTTACGCGCGGTTCTATTGGTCTTCATCTTTGGCATACGGCACCTTTTACTACACTTTCCTTGCGTACTGATCAAGGCCGGGGCCAAAGATCGTGGGCACATAGCCCGCCTAACCCCTTTACACGGGGTGTTGAGACCGCAAATCGGTTTGACGAATAGGCGCGCACAGAGTCGAACTGTGGACCTCTTGCCTGTCAAGCAAGCGCTCTAA
>JAFMIS010000273.1 GCA_017853915.1 bacterium | reverse complement strand
ATTATTCCAGTTGATAGTTGAGGTAATGTCTGGAGTCCCCAGCGCAGGAGCCGGGCTACGCTGCCCATTACCGCCAAATGTGATAACCGCCTCACCAACCTGTCTCGGGAGGCCAGTCTTCGTTAAAGTGCCTATCGGATCAACATCCTCGTTATTCACATACGCCCGTACAGTAAACTCGTTGACACCGGTGTGGAAGAACATGAATGTGGTCGAGTGCTTCTGACCCAATGAGTCAAAGATATCAACAACAGTCGAATACTCAGCGAATTTATTAACATCCGTGTAGGTCGTTGTTGGAGGAACAGCGACTCCAGGATCTGGGATCAATCCAGCGGTTACTAGATTTGAGGATGCGTTAACATTACCAGCGATAGAGAGATCCGTAGTTTCAACGGAGCTCTGCTGAATATTATTGATATTAATCGGCTCAAGCGCGCCGCTCCCATTAGTGGGGAATCCCAAGATCGCCAAACCTTCTTGATTCACGATAAAACCGGACGAGTCAAGCTTGAAGTTACCGGCACGGGTAAAGTAACGCTCATCACCCTTCGCCAGAACGAAATAGCCATTGCCCGCGATACCCAGGTCGAGCGGACGACCAGTAAACTCCAGCGTGCCCTGCTCAAAGAGCGTCGCTACAGTCGCGACCGTCGAGCCGCTTCCGAATTGTCGACCAAGAACTCCTTCGCCAGCGATAATCGTCTCGAATTCGGCGCGATTTGCCTTGAATCCGATCGTGCTCGCGTTTGAGATATTATCACTCGCTACCGCGATCGCGTTTCCATGACTGGAGAGACCTGAACGACCTGCGAATAATCCATTTATTATACTTGGCACGTGTACCGTCCATCAAAAAACCAGCCTGACATCGCGTTAACGCGGAGTAAAAGTCAGACTAGGAGGTTTTAATTTTTTACAACACGAGATTCCCAATCTTCCCTGAGAACAACCTCTACGAGACGGTCCCTGTCTCAAAAAAAACCATCGGAAGCTATCCGAGAGGATTGGCCACCGATACTTCTTTCACATCGCCTACAGCAACTTCACGTCCGCCAACTATTAGCTTCGGGCTCGGTCCGGGTATGAAACCGGAAACAACTCCCGCGATTGATGCCGTTGGTTGAAAACTTCCACCTCCCATCTGATCAAGCGCTGTTACCTTAATTTGGTACGAGCCATCTGGAACTGTGAGTTCCGAGAGATCCACGAACTGCTTGCCAGCGGTCATAGGCCCTAACTGCTTTTCTCCAACGACATCACCATTAGCATTTACAAACTGAACAGATACATTTCCAGCCGCTCTTGAGAGATCAAGTTGAATCTGACCACCTTGACCACCGCTCACTGATACATTTCCGCTATTGAGAATAACTCGGTGACCAAGATAGCCAGCCATCGAACCCAAACTTGCGGCATCACTCTGCGCCGTTAACTTGTCGTCAATCGATATCAACTTCTCAACCTGTGTAAACTGCGCGAGCTGAACGGCAAACTCCTTGCTATCCATAGGCGCCTCTGGATCCTGATTCTTCAACTGAGTAACGAGCAGCTTCAGGAATTCATCCTTTCCAATCTGCTCGTTCTTGTTCTTGGGAGTCAGCTGAACCCCTGTCGCGGCTCCGCTTGATGCTCCAGTTATCAAATCATTGCCCATAATCGCCTACCTAGACCGTTACGCTACCCAGTGGTCATCCACTGCCTTTGTTTCCTCTGGAGCTCCGGCTCTTCTCCATTCAGCAAGTTCATTGCCAATCCTAAAATCAGGTGCTTGGGCTCTTTCCTCCGGCATGTTATGCCCCTCCTGCCGGAAACTACTGCCGTTTTCCATCTGACCACCGCTTGGCGCCTCGTCAGGAGTCGCCTCGCCACTGACGGTTACCGAGACCGTATCAACGTTCAGCCCTAACTTTCTCAGCGCCCCTTGTAGCTCATGAGCATTATCCCGGAGAGCTGTCATAACCTGTTGATTTTCCGGCGTTATTCGCGCATGCAACCCACCATCTCTCAGCGATACATCAACCTTGACGCGCCCCAGGTTGGCAGGATCAAGTCGGAGCGAAATAGTCTTACCATCGCGAGCCCGAGCGGCCTCCTTTAAGCTCGACTCCACGCGCTCAAGCATCCGTGTTACCTGGCTCCTTGAGAGCCCTCGCTGCCCTCGAGTCGTCACATCCCCCTCAGACCGACGCGCTTGTGAGGTCGCGGCAGCGCCACCTATTGGCGAACTAGCTATCTTTGGGGCTGCTTCTGAGGATTCCTGACGAGCGTGCTTGAGACTCTCAAATGCCTGTCGCAAAAGGGTCATCTGAACACTGTGTTCCGGTCGCATGACCGGACCCTTCGACACTGGAGTCGAGATTACCTCGGGCCCGGCGAGCGCCTCATCTGATTCACCTCTCTGACCGGTTTTATGTCCGGCTTCAGTAGCTCGATTCGGTACCGCATCGGCAACTATCTCTCGAAACTGCTCACGTCCCGAGGTAGTCTCATGAGGTCTATCGACCTCAGACAAGCCACCCTGGGTCGGAGTTTGAGAGAACGTTTGCTGTTCAAGATCTGGCTGAGACTCCTGCTCACGTAATGTAGCACCGTCCAAGCGATTTCGGCGAGGATCCGACACATCAACTGAATTGAGATCTACTGCTGAGGCAGAGATCTCGAAGCCCTCGTCGCTCTCATCTTCTCCATGCTTATGATCCACAACTTGTATTCGCGATTCTACTACCGTATCAACTTGGATTTGCGCCTGAAAACCGCTAGTTTCCTGGGCTTTCCCATCGGCTACCTCGATTATCTGGGAATCAAAATCCGTATCTAAAGACTGTTTCGATGTAACACTTCCATCCTCAATTCTGTTGTCAAATTGTAGCGACTGCTCTTGTGAACCATCCGCTTGTACGACGCGAGTAGCCGTTGAGGTAATCGTCCCAAGGGAGGCCTCTTCCTGTTGAGTGGTCCACCCCGTTTGCGAAACAAGTGCTTGGGCCTCATTGATATCTCTATCGCTCTCGTCCTCCACTTCTGACTCCGCGGTAGTTACGCCCGTGTCCGAATCAGAGTCTTCAATCGTAACAGGCTGATTTCCAGTGTCAGCACCCTCATCATCGACAACATCCAACTGCTCGTCGTCGTGATCATGTTGATTGGGGTCAGCTTTCTGAAGCTCCTGGTGAACGACTCGCTCAGCCGGCATCGCTTGAGCAAGCGCAAAGCTAAGCGCAGTTGACTCATCAACTAACGAAGGGGCGCCACCGCCTACCTTGGCCAATAATTCCTTGAATTCAAGCGCAAGTGATTGACGTTCTTGATCGTCTTTTGAGTCCGCGATCTCCCCGGCTGGATTTAGGGCATGCGGCGGAGGCTGGACCTCCTCAAAGTGCAGGCGTCGTATCATAGAGATAACTCTCGTTATAATCTACTTTGGGGGCGGCCTTTCTTATGGCCAAGTGTCGCGTCCTGCACTAACCCACCAATATCGTAAACGGGAATAAGCAATTCCGTTGCCATAGGGAGATACTATTGATGTCACCGTATTAGCCCTCCTCGGAACGATTGCAGGGGCATGTCTGAGCACGTTTTTGCCGAGCACTCTCGTATGAGAAGAAAATTTTTCTCAGATCTCGGTCTAGCGTGATCCGCGGTTTTCAAATAGTCACACCGCCAGAGGCTCTCCATTCGACTACATGGTCGACTACATGGCGGGGACCACAGCCGGTTTTACACGTCTCTGTTGCCATAGCAGGGTGGTGAAAAAATGTTCCGTCGTGAGCGTTTCGAGGGTTTTGAGCGAAACGAGGCGGAGCCGCCAAAAAAAAACGGAAGTGTATCCGCTGAGATACACTGAGGATTTTTTTGGCGGCTCTAACGAAGTTGCAG
>JAFMIS010000272.1 GCA_017853915.1 bacterium | reverse complement strand
ATTCTCGTCTCCAACGTCCTGCTCGCAGAAGGCCTTAAGAACAGAAACAGCCTTTTCCTCTTGGTGAAGCTCAAGCAACACATCAACGTAATGTTCAACAATCACACTATCATCACCTGTGGCGCTCACCGCTCGAGAGAGTGTCTCCTCAGCGTCCTGCACTCGACCCCGCTTCCATTGAATGAAGCCCAGAGTATCTAGGTAATATCCATCGTTTGGTCTGACCTCAAGCGCCTGCCGGGCTAAGGTGTCAGCTCGAGTAAGGTCCCCTCCCTCCTCGGCAATCGCGTAGGCAACATAATTGAGCGCGTCTGAGTTTTTAGGATTAATCGTTATGAGGGCCTCCATAACTTGCACAGCCTCGCGTTCTTTCTCACGATCGTGCAAGACAAGCCCGAGATTAAACAGCAATCGCTCGTCATTTGGGTATTTTTCCAAAACTCCTCGTAGCTGACGCTCCGCCTCAGCGTTTTCATCTAAATCTCGGAGAATGAGCACGCGGTAAAGAACGAGGTTGATATTATCAGGCTCGATCTCAAGCGCCTCATCGATTGCCTCGAGCGCAGCTCGCAACTCCTCATCCTGACGAAGAATGAACGCCGCGAATGTTCGTGCTTTTACGAACATCGGACTCTCTTTCTCTATGCTTGAGAGCTCGTCAATCGCTTCTTTTCGCTTTCCAGAACCCGCGTAAATAGACGCCAGATAGTATCGCGCCTCCGCATGCTTGGGGTTCTTTGCTAAAACTAAACTGAGCTCGCGAGTAGCCTCTCGGAAGTTCTGTTTCTCCATCTGAATCAACGCGACTTTGAAGCGAGTCTCTGAGGGATCCCCCTCAAGCCCCTCCAAAATAGTCAGGTGCTGTAAGGCGTCATCAAGCTTACTCTCTCCAAGCATGACGTGGCTTAATACTTTTCGCGCCAGCGCGTTATTGGGATCTTTTTGCAACATTCGCTCGCAAACATCTTTCACCTTGGAATTCTTCTTTTGGAGCACCAATACTCGCAGGAGTTCGGTCGAGCCATTTGATAGATTCGGATCTCGCTCAAACACCCAGCGATACTGAACCTCGGCTTTGTCTAGCATCTCCATCTGCTCATACATTCTGCCCAGATAGAAGTGTCCAATCGGTTCCTCTGGTTGGTGTTGGATAAGCTTGGTCAGAACACTGACTGCCGCGTCATTCTTCTTTTGTTTTATGTACAAATTCGCGAGGAGCAAGTAGCCATCGATTTTTGCCGGGAATTCATTCACCAGCGCTTGGTAAATCGGCTCCGCCTCCTGCTCCCTGCCCAGCCCCTCCAGGACTCCCGCGTACAGCATGCGCACATACGGCTCAGAGGGATCAGCAGCCATAGCCTTCTCAGCGGCGACGCGTGCCTTCTCCAGCTCTCCAAACCGCAGATAGAGATCGGCAAGCTTTGTGTGAATAATCGCCGAGGGCTCATCCGACAAGGCGTCAGCTTTCTCGAAATGGCGCAACGCTCCCTCAAAATCCTCCTGCCCCAGAGAGAGTTGAGCGACAAGAAAGTTATGGATCGCCTCAGACTCCTTCTCGGAATCCTTGCTAAAATCACCTGAGGTCGCGTTCGCGACATCCAAAGCAACCGTATCCGCTGGCATACTGTGAGGGGAGCGGCCAAAGGATCGCGCGGAGCAGCCACCGGTTGAGATGATCACCACTATCGCGAGACATAACCGCGATGCCGGTGCGCGTCGGCACTGAGGAACACTGCCGCGCCTACCGAGTGCGCCTCGGTCTGCCGCTATAAGAGTTGATTCAGAGCTGGGATTTCCGTTCACTACTTTTGCATCCATCCTGCATCCACTCCCGTCTCGGCTTGTAGCTATGCCGGACACGGGAGTAAAATGGTTCGCCCGCAAGGACTCGAACCTCGATTTTCAGGGTCAGAACCTGACGTGCTACCATTGCACCACGGGCGAATAGGACATTCGTTGAACGAACTGAGCCCCGCACCTTAGCACGCCCAGACGCCGTCTTCAAATCCAAAGAGGGCCAACCCCGCGTTGTTATTACACACCCTATCCCAAGACAGCTTTAGGCCACCAGAGAAATACTTGCACGGGATATAGAAAGATCAGGCCGTCACTAAAACCGGCGGTATGCATCTATACTTCAAAATATCGTGTAGTTTCCGTGCTTTCACCGCGGGACTCGACAAGTTTTGGTAGATACCGATTCAGGGTCGGGTCCGGTTGAATCGAGCACCCACTCGTGCTAGCCTCCCTACCTGCACATTGTGGCCCCATCGTCTAGCGGTCTAGGACGCTGGCCTCTCACGCCGGAAACATGGGTTCGAGTCCCATTGGGGTCACCACTTCCTCCTTACGAACGTTCACTCCATAGAACAGGTTGATCATGGCGGACACAAAAGCAGCTAATTCTCACGATTCTTTCGATATAAAGGTTGGTCTCGCCCGCATGCTATGCAACGGCGTGATCATGGACGTAGTTGATGTAACCCAAGCCCGTATTGCCGAGGACGCGGGTGCGGTCGCTGTGATGGCGCTTGAGCGAGTCCCTTCTGACATTCGGCGGGATGGCGGCGTTGCTCGCATGAGCGACCCCCGCATGATTGAGGATATCAAAGCAGCTGTCAGCATCCCAGTCATGGCGAAGATCCGCATAGGCCACATCGCCGAGGCGCAGATCCTCGAGGCAATCGGAATTGATTTCATCGATGAGTCCGAGGTCCTCACCCCTGCTGACCCGTTTCTGCACGTCGAAAAACACGGATACAAGACTCCATTTGTGTGTGGTGCTACCAATCTCGGAGAAGCCCTGCGCCGCATCCATGAGGGAGCGGCTATGATCCGCACAAAAGGCGAGGCGGGAACCGGTAATATCATTGAGGCCGTCCGTCATCTGAGAGAGGTAACAAGCAACATCAACGAGCTTCAAGGCGCCTCTGAGGACAAGCTCAGCGAGAAAGCAGAGGAGTACCGGGTACCCCTCTCTCTCATCAAACAGGTTCGGGACCTTAAACGCTTGCCGGTTCCTAATTTCGCTGCCGGTGGTGTGGCGACTCCAGCTGACGCTGCCCTGTGTCGCCTACTTGGAGCTGAATCCGTTTTTGTTGGTTCGGGCATCTTCAAATCCGAGAATCCGGCGAAGCTCGGTAAAGCGATCGTCGAGGCCACGTGCTTCTACAACGAGCCAAAGAAGCTCCTTGAAGTTTCTCGAGATCTCGGCCAAGCGATGCGAGGCCTTGAGATCAGCCAGATCGCTCCGGAAGCAAAGCTCGCGAATAGAGGGTGGTAGAGGTGTCACAAACGATTGGCATCCTCGGCTATCAAGGATGTATCGAGCCGCATGAAGCCATCCTGGCCAGCCTAGGCGTGCGGTCTCTGCGGGTGCGAACCCCGGAGGAGCTGGCTCGGGTTGACGCACTGATACTCCCTGGCGGAGAGAGCACCACGATGCTGCGCTTCCTCAAGCTACACGCTATGGCCCCTCTCATTCGAGAGTTCGCGAAAACAAAACCCCTGTGGGGTATCTGCGCGGGGGCGATCATAGCAGCATCAGAGGTCTGCAACCCATCTCAGGATTCTTTAAAACTTATTGATATTGTCGCTCACCGCAACTTCTACGGCTCGCAGCTTGATTCCTTTTCCACCCAGATTGAGATAGATTTTTTAGAGCGCCCAATCGAGGCTCAATTTATTCGAGCTCCTCTGCTCTCAGCCATGCAACCCCGAGTCAATTCGGAGCCTTTGCGAGTTCACGCATCTCTTTCTGGGCAGCCCATCTTCTTCTCACAAGGACATGTCTGGGCATGCTCATTTCACGTCGAGCTCGGTGACGAACCGGCACTGCACCGACACTTTATCGAGCTATCGCGGCGCTAGCCCGCATATTTCATGAAACTGCGTCGCGAGAGCGGCGAGAATGGTGA
>JAFMIS010000271.1 GCA_017853915.1 bacterium | reverse complement strand
CGAGCAACCAGGATCGCGTCGCGAACAAATGTGCCGCCACCGATGAATATCACAAGGCCGTCCCGTTCAACGACGTAATCAACCAGTTGGTGCGGTACTGTAAAAAGTCCTCCGTGAAGAGGAAGTACGTGGGTAAGTCCAGGGGTAAATGAGCGGGTGGTCTGATCGGCGCGCACCGTAGCGCTGATTAAGGAGAGCCTGTCGTGTTCGGTCGCGGCTCTGTTTCGATCGATAACGGCAGAGGAGAGCACGGATGTGATACCGGCATCCTTTGGCCGACCAATGAGTAGGTAAGCTGTGCGCGGATTAATCGCCGAGGTCAGCCCTTGCAGTAGCTCTGTCACCACGACCTGTTGGACCTTGGAGATCTTTTGCCACCAGCGCGCGCCTGAAGCTCCGAGAATGAGGATGGGCTTACGACCAGACGTGGCGCTCACAATACTCTCCGGTGAGAATTGGATGCCGTGGTGTGAGAGGTGTTGCTCGAAGACCCGCGTCGATTCTGATTCTTTGGTCCGATCCTGCGGCTTCAAAGCTGGTAGCTTCGCCATGAGTGCTCGAACGCGGGGGAAGAAGTCCTCCGAAAGTTGAGTCATTTTCCGCTCGAAGCGCGACGCTTCGCGGCGCATATGCGCGTTCTCATGCTGAACGATGGTGTCGATATGATGCTCCTTGAGGCCCGCGAATGATGCCGTGTCATCAAGCTGCCAGATGTCGGTCTGAAAAAGACCGCCGGCGTCGGAGCAGATAACGAACGGTATGTCTCGGGTGAGACACTCGGCCATCTCAAGCTCCTCGGCGGTATCGATGTTGTTGAGAGCGAGGTTTGAGTCTGGATTGAATTCGATCATGACGAGGTCTTGGCGCGCCAGAGACTCCGCGATCGCCAGAGCCTCGCCGTCAAGGCCGTGAGCGGCGTGACCGATTCGAACTCGCATGCGGTACTTCTGCGCAAGACGCAGCGAATCCCTGACATTTCCCAAGTTCTTTCGGTTCTCCCCAGCGTGAATTCTCAGGGTAAATTCCGGGTCAAATTCGCCCGCCCATTCAGCGACCTGGCGGATGTGGGGCTCGAGATCCTCAATTTTATTATCCTCGAATCCAATAAAGTCTACCCCGACAATGTAGGGACTCGCGCCCAGTATCTTGAGCTTTTCAACCTCGAGGGCAAGCACCTCCAGTGGAAGATTGCGCGGCAGGCCGGCCAGGAAGCGCAGCTTTACTCCGGCCTCCTGTTCGATCGAGGGCAGAGCCGAATGGAGAAGCTCGATGTAATCAGGGTCGAGGAATGAGCTTGATACTGAGGTTATCTCCGCATATTGAACCCCTTGCTGAGCGTACTCCTCAGCGTATTTTCTAAGGAGATCGAGCGCGATGAGAGGGGATTTGGTGATTGGGGTTCTAAAGCGATAGACCGATATCTCAAGGTCCCCGAACGTGACCTGGCGATCGGGAGGAACAGACATCGCCGCGCAGAGGATGCGGCGAGCCGTGCTGGGTAGGGAGTCAAGTGGAACCCCATCTTCCTCAGTTGGCAAGCGACCAATCGCTGCAAAATCCGTCGGGGCATAGAAGACCCGCTTGGTCTTCTTAATGGCCTCCTGGGAGTATGGGATCGTTAGATCATCGAGAAGTCGAGTTGGATAGAGAACTCCCCGCCGAGTGGCGATCTCGATAAGCCCGTCAGCGGACACCTGACCGGAGCTGTGAGTGTGGAGATCCGTTCGTAGGGCAGGCGGTTTCAGAGGTGTGCGGGGATATGGGAGCCAGCGGTGTAACTTCTCGTTCGCGAGCATGCGAGTCTCGAAGACCGTTAGCTTTTGAAAGACCTCGGAATATTCCACTCCGCGCGAAGTGACCCGATATAGGCCGAAGAGCTCCCCACGTTTGCTATCGCTTCCACCCAATCGAATTTCGATCTCAAAAACCGCGCTAGCACTCGGTGGTAATTTAACAGCTAGGGAGGGCTGAGAGCCCTCCTTGCGGGAGAATCGAAGGTGCTCGCCGGCCACAGTCAGACGGATCAGGGTGACAAGGTGGTGTTCAACGCGACCTGTGGTGCCAGTAGGGCCCACGATCCGACCTGAAAAATGTCTGCTGCCCGGGGTGTATACGAAGATTAACTGGTAATGGTATCCCCAATCGAGGGGATGCTCGAGAGTTACGTGAGCCATACACAAGTATATACCACCCATACCGGTTCGGTACAGCCAGGAAAATCACCCTTATACGCGTCATTTGGCGGTGGTAGGTGAGCTCCCGCGACTATCACGGTCGGGTCGATGGCGCGCCCAGGAAGGCACCCTCCTTACTAGTCGGGTAAGATGCGGGATATCTTAGTTCCCTGCAGCGAAAGACCGCCCATCAAACCACGTTGCTCAAAGAAGAACGCGTAGATCCCCTTATGCGATGTGGTGGTGGATAGGGTATTCGCTATGCCCATATCGACAATTGTAATCATCGGACCGACTCCAAGCTCCCAACCATCCGAGCGTCTAAGCCAAGCCAGATCCTGTTCGGTCATGAAGAAGAGCGCATATCCAAATTTCTGAATACCTGCTTGGAGTCCGAACGAGGCTGACGCGGTGCTGTAGTATCCCGCGACGTCGTCTCCCTTAAATAGCACGCCGGTGCCGTATTGAGCGGCGACCACAAATCCACCCTTAAGGATCTCTGGGAAGATCAATATTCCCTTAGCGTCCTTGGCTAGGCTTCGTGCCCCAGGGGTAGACTCATAGAGATCAGCAAGCGCCTTGCGAGCTGCGCGCTCCATCTTGGCCGCTGATTCAGCTTGAGCACTTGTAGTCGAGAGCGATACTAATAATGAGAATGTTACGGTGAGCGAAAATAGTTTTCGGTACAGGGCCTGCATAAATCTCCTATGTGATGCGTAGAGCAAACCAGAGCGCTTGGGCGTATGCACAAGCGCCGCGTAGCATACCAAAGTCGGCACTAAGCGCCAAATGATCTATTTCGGGTCGTTAAAAGGGCTATCCGTTGGCGAAGCTCATGTAAGATCGGGCTATTCCTGAACTGTGAGATCCATCGACCGAATTAGCTTTGAGGAGCCGAACTGAGGTAGTAGGGGGGATGGCCGCTCCCAGGACACGATACAAAGGTTCTCCTCCGCCCTGGTGGCCGCGACATAGAGTAAATTTCGACTCAGCTCTCCGGCTGGGTATGACTTGTGGGAGGGATTCCAGAGCAGAACCGAGCAGAACTCAAGCCCCTTAACGTGCCGAATGTCTGTGACGGTGATGCCCTCCTGAAATGAGAATGCATATCTGTCTGCCAGACGCACGCGGGGTCCAAACGTGGGTTGAAGCATACGAAACGCAAAAGCCGCGTCGCGCTCCGAGGCGCATAGGACGGCGGTTATTCTGGTTGGATACAACTCAACAGCCTTTTCAAGCCACTTCAGAGCCTGCTCAATGCCGTGGGATTCGTTGCGACACTTGAACCAGATCGGAGTACGTCCCGCTCTTCCCTCCGTAACCTGGGGGCGTTCCTGAATGAAATCCGCGAAGCGCATAATTGGAAGTGTAGAGCGGTGAGAGACCTGTAGGGTAATGTATCGGGAGGTCTCATCACTAAGATTCCAGGTCGCGCGCAGGGCCTCCCAGCCCGGAAACGACGCGGTCGGATCGAGGTTCTGACCGGTATCTCCGACCAGCGTTAGGTCAGCTGGGCTCCGAACAGAGGAGACGATGGTCGCAAGTTCAACCGGAGAGAGATCCTGCACTTCGTCGATCACGATATGGCCGCGCAAGGGGGGCGTATCCTGAGTAATCGGAGAGCGACTTTGACGGAGTTGGTGGATCCTAAGTAGGAGCGCGTCGTCGTGCCAATCAAAGACATTCCGCTCGAAATTCGCCTTCGTGATGAGACAAGCCCCGTTAATCGCGTCGGCGGTTAAGAGG
>JAFMIS010000270.1 GCA_017853915.1 bacterium | reverse complement strand
GGGGTGTATCCGCTGAGATACACTGAGGATTTTTTTGGCGGCTCCAACTAAGTTGCAGCCAAACCATCGGAACGCGCAACAGGAAATCCTTTTTTCACCACCCTGCTAGTGGTATCCCGATGCCTTGAAGGATGATGAAAAGCTGTTCTCTTGTGTTGGTGTTGTAGGCCAACCATCGGAAGTCGTAGCATCTCATCTTTTTCGCTACCCTGCCACCACTGGCGCATAGTCGCGGCACACGTAGGAGCAGCACATGTTCGGGCCCCTCATTCGTCCTCTATGTCGACTCTATGATCCCCCTAAACTAGGATCAGAGAGAGCTGCGCCACCTCTTTCTTCCTCCGTGCACTCAGAGATGCCGATCGAGCATACAGCATTTGCGCGACACCTGCGCGCCATCCTCAGGGCTGAGGGACCCTCGCTCGACCCATGCTGGTCGACGACAACCTGTTTTAGATATGGGATTAGTGCTCACGAGATCTATTTTCCGACCATCTTCAAGAAGCAGCCAGGCACCTTATTTCAGGTCTTGGACTACGCTATCTCAGTTACATACGCGCCCAACCTGAACGGTCCGGTCGTGATTACAGCACACGACCGTCCTGCATATGATTCACGCGCGACCCATGATTTCGCGCTTCGGCTAGCTCATGCTCTATCGCTCAGGCTCTCAGATATAATAATTACGCGTGGCGAAAACGAGGCAGCGCTTCCGCGCACAGCCTTCCGTGATGGGATTAAAGTTTGTGAGGCAGCGCCCACGTGATGCAGGCCACTAGCTTGAATTTGCCCCGAATATTTCACTAAGCACTGTAGTGCAATATGTGGGCGAGCACGTGCATGGAGGCACTTGCAAATTCCGGAGCGCCGCGAGCTTCGTGAAAAATACGGGCTTGAGGCGCGGATTAATCATCCGAATCGTCGAGCTCTGACGCGAGGGCTTCCAAGTGGAACCGATGCAGCACTCGATGCACAATCGGGGATAAGACAACACCCACGACTGTGATAAATGTTAAACCACTGAAGAGCGCGTAGGTGCCCGCGAAAAGCTTTCCTCCATTTGACTGCATAGCGGTGAGCGGGCCCATCCCAGAAAGGATCATCGCGGCGTTTGCGTACGCGTCGATCCAGGACATCTCCTCGTACGAATGATATCCAACCATTCCTATACCTAAAGCACATGCCAGAACTGCCAAGGCCACTCCTACGCTCAAAGCGACGCGACGCAGGAAGCGCCGACGAGAAATAAGGGGGAGATCTCTATGCTCAAACATACAATTGTTACCGGGTATGACAACGGTACGACCTCGGGACCGCGCGCGCAAGATAGGACAAAATAAGGCGTCCTCGCGTTACTCTTTGGAGTCGGCGCCCAGCTTGAGAATCTGAGTCGCGCCAAAATACTGCTCCTGATCTGAGGCCTTGACCGATCGAAGCTTCTCAATCATCTCAGCCATGCGCTTGGCGTCACTCTTGATCGCTGCGAGCGCTCCCACAAATTTAGGATCACTTTTAGGTAGCTGATCAAGGAGGAAGCAATTGAGCAAAATGGATGAAAGCGGCTGCCCTAGCTGGTGAGCTGCCGTACCCGCAAGCTGCCCCACCGCGAGTTGACGTTCTTGCTCAACTATCTTTTGTTGCATTCGCTGCAGCTCTTCATTAGCTTTGCGGAGATCCCGGTTCAGATCTCGAATACGCAAAAGCGCGTTTACTCTCGCCTGCAACTCTTCGTAGTTAAAAGGCTTGGTAATGTAATCATCAACTCCATCGGCGAGGGCCGCAACTTTATCGCGCACCGTATCGCGAGCAGTAAGCATGAGAACGGGAACAAAATCTTGCGGATGATCTCTTTTTATCGTTTGACACACCTGAACTCCGTTCAAGTCGGGCATCATGTAATCGAGGATCGCGAGATCAGGGACCCCTCTGGACACCTCATCGAGTGCCTCTTGACCGCTTTGAACAACTACCGGAGTGTAGCCCAACACCGACACGACACTCGCCACAACGATTCGAGAGTCCTCATCGATATCAGCGATGAGAATCCGGCGTTCTGAAGGCATAGGGGCGCTCGTGTCCATACTCCTTAGATTACCATAGCGCCTCGGACGGCTCAGGTGGAATTCTTAAGGGCTAGGCCAGCGAGCGAAGCGCCCAAAATCATTAAGGAAGTACGATCCGGGAAGATGGACCCTGTCAGGCTCTCCGAATTGCCACGCCCGCCAGAACCTCGGCTTTTAGGTCGGGATCAGTGTCGAGTAACATGCCAAGAAAATCAGCCATCTCACTTCTCTCCTCCGCAGATCCCCCCAACTTATCGACAATTCCTGAGAGCAGAAATTCAAGGGCCTGATCCTCTGAGCTAAACACCTGCCGCGGAGCGGGCGCCTCAGGGCCCTCGACATCAGGAGAAAACTGAATACCTGTCGCGCGCACGGTTCGACTAGGGCTGTTCTCAAGCGTCCTCCTCGGGGCCTGAGTAGCGGTTTCCAAAGCTGTTTTCTTTTTCATGGATATCCTCTTGCCGTTCTACTGTATTGCTTGCCTACTGCGACGTCCGTTGCTCTCTTCACGTAATCTATCAAGGTTGCCCTGAATAACGGCATGGGGCGTAACCAGAAGAGCTTTCTGTAGCTCCTGAGCCACCCACATTCTACGCCCCCCACGCTCGTACTCAAGAGTGGCTTTATTATTTCGAATATAGGCGGCATCAGGGTATTGATTCAGATAGTAATTATAGAGGGTTAGCGCAATTTCTTGATGCCCCTGCAGATCCTCCAGAAGAGCCCAGTTGGCTATCGCCCGATGATAGCGTGGGTCAATTCGCAGAGCCTGGCGAAAAGACTCCGCAGACGATACAAAATCCCCCCGCAAGAGCGCGACACACCCCAAACCATCGTAGGCAGACGCAGTCGGCGCGACCTCAGTAGCCATCAAAAAAGCGGCCTGCGCTCGTTCAAGATCCCTCGCGCGCAGAGCCACAACTCCCTTATCAACGAGCTGCTCCGCGCGATGCAGTCGATCAGGCTTTGCGGCGCCCAGGGGAACGCACCCAGTAAACAAGCTACACAGACACACCAAGAGACCCAGCCAAAGGAAACCCCTTAGCTCTCGACACAACCCCTTTAATACACAGGATCGCACCATTTTCCATGTCGGCTCCATCTTCATGATAGGGCCGCCGTGTGTGGTCCTATTGCGGCTACTGCCTCTCATCGCGATCAGACAATACATTACTAACCCCTCGACCGAAGATGTACGCGAACGAGTCTTACTCACTCCCCCGAGAGCAAGGTCCCCTGACATAGCCGCACCCCTATAATCGATCTTTGAGAAAAAAAGTTGCGCGCCTTTCACAGGAATAGACCTCCGGGAAACCTCTGGCGAGAGGTTTCATCGGATGGATCTCAGTCGCCTGGATGGCGACCGCAGGCACGTACTAGCCCGGAGCGGCACGCAATCGCGCGCCGGTATATCGCGTCAAGCCTGCTACCGCGAGCGTCTCCCACTCAGAACATCCCGCACATGATGGAATCGGCAAAGACGGGGGTCTCCTTACAAAGTGGCGACCAAGGCCCGGCGCTGCTCCTCCGTCGGCACCTCTATGCATCCGACACTGGTCAATGTGAACCGAGAGGCGATCTCCTCCTGAGCGACAACCCTAATCTTTGACCAACGTGTTCGCACGATATCGCGCAGATAGGCGCGCGCCCGCTTGGACGCGACCAGTATCACGTCCTCCCTGTGGAGAGCCTCAATCTGTTGGCAGATCAGATCAACCACATCGGCGGAAACGAGCGCTCCAGTATCCTCGGCTTTTCCCAACACAAGATCGATCAGCGGCTCGACTTCAGCTCCCTCAATCACACCATCCTGGGCAACAGCGGCACTCACAACGGGAGCCAAGGCAATACGAATCTCAGCCAGCAGTTGCCGA
>JAFMIS010000013.1 GCA_017853915.1 bacterium | reverse complement strand
GAGAGCAATAGGACGATCGCCAGAGCTTCCAATCGCGGAGGCAAGAGATGGAACCATAGAATTAAAGGGGTAGCCTACGCGTCTCCACTGTTTGTGGATCTCGCTAAAGGACTCATTCTCCATTAAGGTCCGGATTCGAATATCTTGTGCCCGCACATGAGGTGTCTTGAACAGCCATTCATACACGATCTGCCGCTCTTGTGTGCTGGCCGCGAGCACCTCCTGAATCGTCGCGCGTGGGTGCTCCTGGAGGTACCGTACGAGCCATAGCTCGAGGGGGTGAATGCGGGCAAGAAATCCTTGATCATTCAAATTGAATTTCCCCGGAGTAAGCTCGTTGTACCATTTCTCCACGAGTTGCGGTGAGAGCGTGGCGTGAGGCACATACTCCTTAAGAAAAGCCGTTAGTTGCTCGTTAGAATCAGCGGGTCGAACATACCGAAACATGACTGTGGCGTGACGAGCTGATGCACGAGTGCTTGACACCAAGCCTGGCAGCATTTCGCTAGCAGCCTTGCCCTTATATTTTTCTACGAAGCGTTTGAGGAAATATGTGCCCTCCTGATCGGCGAATTTTGAGAGGAAGTGCATCCTGACTGGGCTCTTGGGATCTGAGCTCGCGCCGCCGAGCTTTAGGCTGAGGCGGTGCACGTAATAACGAGAGAGATCTCGCATGAGTCTGATGAATGGAAGATTGATAGAGTGGGTGAGAGATTCCCCGATAGTCGGATTCTTTCCGTTATCTTCGTTTTTGAAATTCTCGAAGTGATGGATGCCACCCCCGGTGAAGAAACTTTCATACGGATTGGCTGAATAGCGGCGCGCGAGGGCCAATTCCAGGAGCGTCGGCAAGCTTACGCGAGGATTCTTGCTGAATTCGTCAGCCACGAATGATGAAATTGGGTCGATGTCAGTGTGTCGGGTCTTGCGCAGTTCTCCCGGGCTCATGGACGCATAGTGGTCGTAGAGCTCTCCGATCACATCCAGATATGTGGTAAGAGTGCGGAGTTTAGCCGTGGACCCTAAGTCGAGTCGAGCGCCCTCATTGACACTAAAAGGATTGTCAAAATTGTCGGTCTGAACACGTAAAAGATTGGCGTCTCCCACATGCTCAAAGAGCGTGAGGCTGTAGATAACCTTTGAGGGATCACCCCTGTCAAGATTTCGAGCGCCGCTTAAGCCAAACCGTTTCACGCTCTGCGCATCTTTTATTTGACGAAGAATATTAGTGACCATCTCGTTGGCCTCGTTATTCATCGTGCTTCTGACCGTGACATCGACTTGGTCGAGATCATACAATTGAGGATACTTCATGAGCTGCAGGAGCCGAGTGCGAATCGCGTTGGCGGCCTTGCGTTGCACAAACGAGATAGATTGAGTTTTTGGAATAGCGCGCCGAAGAGAGAGAGTTACTGACTTGGCAGCGTCTCGAAGAGTTGGCGAGATGATTCTCTCCTTAGCGAGAAGATCAAGGTAGGTGTTTGTCAGAGCGTTGAGTTCTGAGAGTCCGGCAATGAGGTAGAAACTAGGGCGTCGGTGAGCGATAAAGAGGCTCAGCATCTGTTTGTACGCCTCGGCATAGGGGGTGACATCTCTGCCTGTGGGCAGAGACGATAACGCCCGAAGTTTTTGATTAATGTCATCGAATTCGACCCCGTACCAGGCCCACAGGCCGTCTCCCAGTCCATTTACCTCCCCGTAGCCACGAAGAGCGGCGAGGGGTATTGAGTTGATGTATTGTTGAATGATCAGCCTGCGGGTTTTGAGAGTGCTGCGCCCATAGAGGTAGGCACGCAGACTCGCGGAGCCCATTTGGATGAGTTTATCTTTGATCCCAGAGGTCCGCCCCTCTTTTGAGTGTCGATATTTCTCAAGTTGAGTGGCGATCGTGCTACCGCCTGGTGCATTGAGGTCGGGATTGTAGATCTGTTTCACTTTCTCCAGAACGGCTTTGCCGAGGCGATCCCATTCAACTGCCGGGTTTTTGAAGGGGTGTTCTTGATTGAGGATCTCACGGTTCTCGATGTACAAGAGCGCTTGGATCACCGAGGCAGGAATCAGATCGAACGATTCATACATGCGCTCGGGTCGGTACGCTGAGTAAATAGTCGTGTTATTTTGATCGAGGATCGTTAGCCCTGCTTTGGTCTTCTCAAAAAATGGGGGGTAGAAGCCACGATGAGCTAGCTGCAGAAAACGGGGAGAGAGGCGAGCCTGTGATGATATTTCAAAACCATTTTCAAGAAGATTCTCAGTGATCAACGGAATTCGGGTGTATCCGAGCCTCTGATCGTAGGGCCCAAAGCTTGGATACCAGGTATCTGCGCTGGGGCCAGGCTCAAGGGTAAAGGATGCCTCTCGCGCTATGTGAGTGAGGTACCGGGACTGCAGTCGAGAGGTCCTTAGCTCAAAGACGAGCAGGGCGGTACTGATGGCCAATACCAGTATGGCCACAAGGCCACTTATTCGTAGTGCTCTTCGATATTTCAGGCGAACCGAGCGAATATACGCGAACATAGATCTCTTAGTTGGCTCGGGTGTTCCGGAAGCATTGGGCCAGGAGGCTTCTGCATGTGTAAGGGGCTTACCTGATTCAGAAGCGTTTGTTTTGCTCACGGCGCTTTTATGCACAGACTATTCATACGATAGATGCCTTCATTTTTCCGTTAGGTCCAGGTAAGTTAGCATGATTAAAATAAAAATTTCTAAAAACCGTAACAGCTACCGGGGTACCCTCTAATGACAGACCAAACACCGGCTCAATTTGTCCACCGCCCAACTTTTGCCGAGATTAATCTATCAGCATTAAGGGCAAATCTTGAGTCAATCCGGCAGCATGTTGGCACAGCCAAGGTCATGGCTGTGGTCAAGGCCAACGGGTATGGCCATGGTATTCAAACGGTCGCTCTTGAGTTCCAGCGTTTAGGGGTGGATTCGCTTGGGGTCGCCTACATCGAGGAGGCCCTGGATCTCCGAAAGGTCGGTGTAACGATCCCGGTTCTTGTTTTTGGAGGGCTTCTCTACGATCAGCTCGACCTGTATATCCGAAACGATATCGATGTGACCGCGTCCTCAGTGAGTAAGCTCGAGCAGATCGATTCTTCGGCTCAGAAACTAGGGAAGCGAGCGCGAGTGCATCTGAAAATTGATACTGGTCTCGAACGAATAGGCGTCCACTACTACTCCTCACAGACACTTTTTGACGCCGCACTTCGAGCGCGGCACTGCGACGTAGTGGGAGTATATTCGCACTTTGCTGATGTAAATCCTCTTGACCTCTCACTGGCTCGCCGACAACTTGAGAGATTCACCACGGCTCTGGAGTACTTTACCCCTCGAGCTCTATCGAAGTTCGATCGACACATCGCGGCCTCGGGCGGATTGATTGCCCTCCGCGAGAGTCATCTCGACATGGTTCGACCCGGCCTCTCTCTCTATGGTGTGTATCCACATCGAGCCATGACACCGCTTTTGAGGCTAACCCCGGCACTCGCTCTGAAAAGCCATGTGGTCTTTTTTAAAGTAGTGAAGGAGGGGGCTGGAGTGAGCTATGGGCATCGTTGGCGCGCTCCGCATGATACCCGTGTTGTTACCATTCCGATCGGTTATGGAGATGGATATCTGCGTAGCCTTACTAATCGTGGCTGGGCGATCGTGCGAGGCCAGAAATGTCCGGTAGTGGGCGCTGTGTGCATGGATCAACTCATGGTCGATCTTGGTCCCTCAGGAGAGGCCTACAACGGAGATCAAGTTGTGCTTATCGGGTCGCAGGGATCTCATTCAATCACTGTGGAGGACCTTGCTGAAGCTGTTGATACGACACCTCACGAGATTCTTGTGTTGCTCAACCAACGAATACCGCGCGTAATGATATAGAACTGGTTCCCAAAATCCACGCAAGGCCAGGATCAGCGCTCCACAGAAGCGAGAGCCCTCTGGGGTTTCCGACTCTTGAGGATAGCATCTAAGACCTTTGTCTCATGTGGGCCCCAGTGGTTTCCCGGGGGGAGGTTAAACCGGCCCTTAAAATCGGCCACCACGCGCTCCATCTCGGATCCAAATTTTCCGTCCACTGCCATGCTCCATCCGGCACTGGTCAATCTCTCTTGGAGAACGCGAACCATCGCAGGTTCCTTGGATCCCTTCTTAAGAGAGATCACTCCCTCACGAACAGGATCAAGAAGATCACATCCTCGTGGTTCAGTTCGTTGAAACACATCTTTGAGTTCCGCGAAGCGTGCTGAGTGTACATACTCAAGAGCTGAATCGGCTCGCTGCAACCAGCCGCCTAGATAGCGCTGATCCGAGGGGCGTTCGCGCGCTAGTCCTCGGTAAAAA
This sequence comes from bacterium, assembly GCA_017853915.1. Lineage (GTDB taxonomy): Bacteria > Bdellovibrionota_C > UBA2361 > UBA2361 > OMII01 > OMII01. Next base: position 12,697 of record JAFMIS010000013.1, on the reverse strand, counting down.
TCCTTGCGGCACTCCGTAAATAAGGAGCAGGCTTTGTCTTCTCCCATGCCGTGTATGCGTGAGATCGTCTCGCGATCTACTTTTCCGGTAGCGGGCACCCCAAGAGCGCGTTGCAAGTGCCTTGTAGCGGTCGTGGGATGTGAGTTGATACCCCAATCAAAAAGTAGGAACGCCATCTTAGATCCGATCGACTGGTATTCTCTGCGCCAAAATCCACTCGCATATACCTTTAATGCCTCATCGGTAGTGAGACATTCGATCCGCTTTGTTACCTCAGCATTGGAGGCGACTCGATTCTCGGTTTTTAAAATGTGATCTTTCATCGCCGCGCCAGTGACGCCGAGATTCGTCACCGCGACGCCGTGCTTGTGTGCCGCGTCGTTTTTATCTCGAGTAATACCTCCCTCGTATCCGAGACATTTCACCATGGAGGCGAAAAAAGAGGGAGGAGCCTGAGTGGATGTTATTGAGATAGGAGTAGAGTTTTGCATGGTTGGAGGAGGCTTGGAAAAAGAGGCGGAGAGGGAGGGGGAAGCCATGACGTGCTGCTTGCCTGTTTCAGACGTGATGGCAGACGTGATGGCAGCGTGCTGTGAAGTCGACTGAGATGGTGAGAGGCGCGGATTATCACGAGCTGGTAAAGCGACAGCTTGCCCAATCTGCATCTTTTTTGGATCGAGACCGGGATTGGCCCGCATGATATCAGCCACCGGAATGCCGTAGGCTTGAGCGATGGCACCTGGCGATTGTCCAGCGGTGACAATATGAAAGCCTTTGTTTACGTTTGGCAGCTTGAGAGACTGGCCAACCTGAAGTCGGTCAGGATGTAATCCGGGGTTAACGGCTTGGATGTCGCTCTGAGAGATCTTAAAGCGCTTTGCTATCTCTGAGACCGTATCTCCGGCGCGTATATTATAGAGCGCTACCTGAATAGCCTCTGTTCGAGTGCCTGGCTGATCTGAGCGAGTAGAGCGAAGTTGTTCATGAATATGACCACGTCCTGACAAGGAGCCGTGAGAGAGATCCGCACGTGAGTGCGTAGTATCGTGCGACTCTTTAGTAATCGTCTTGTTGTTTTGATGAAGCGCGGTCATGTATTTCCTCTTCTCTGGTTATGAGGGTTCGAAATAGATCGGTGCTGTACGAAACCGGTATTCGATCAGCGCGAGTTAAATGCTACGAGATTCTCGTAACGTGACTACGCCACAGAGCACGTCACTGGCCGCACTTTTCCTTGTTGAAGCGCGGTAGTTCGATTTGGATGACCCCTGGGGAAGATTTTACGGGTAGAGACTGGAGTGTCACTGCCTTGGTCGTATCCTGTTCGGATAAACCAAGTTTCTGCAGCTGGGCACGAGAGGACTCGTCCGTCACTTTGTTAAACGCCAAAAATTCACCACCTTTGACGACGATTGGTTGGAAGAAATATACCCGGTCCTGAATATCTCCGCGTTCACGGGGAGTCTCGTATTCCTGTAGTACTCGGTTGATGTCGACCGCGACCTTGTCATGGCACCCCGTTCCAGCGCTGTCTTTGCACACAACGAGCGCGAAGTTACGCTGCGGAACATGGTCGAAGACAAATGAGGCCCCTGAGGCGAATAACGACTCACGTTTCTTCGCGACGTATTTGTCCCATGCGGCCAAAGCCTCAGGCTTAGTAGAGTCGGGACGCTTGAAAATATCTTGGAGCGCGGAGAGATTTTTCTCCTCTCCAGTCAGAAGATCAACCATAGCTATCTTGAGAGCTGGTTTGTTGTCATGCTGCATATCGAGATCAATGGCGTCGAAGTCACCAAACATACATCGACTGGGAAACGTAAGTGTAACATTGAGGCGCGCAGGGTCTCGCGCAAGGGAGGTAAGTTCCTGGGCCTGAGGATGGAGTGGCCACCCTATAGCGCATGTGAGCGCGCATGTGAGCAGGAATATTCCCGCAAGCCGTTGTGTTACAGTAGATAATCTAGAAGCCATTATTACCCCCAGCTGTTCCCCATTTACTTACCTTTTTCGGCCAAAAGTTTTTGAACGAGTAAGTCCCCTGTAACCATACCCTCGGCTACGATGTAGCGGTCGCTGAAGGTCTCTGAGCGAGTGTCTAGTTCGAGATTTATGACGCGTTGTTTAGGCTCTAAAGGTAGAGTTTTCAGTTGCTCGATAGTGTGGAAATTTCCATCGCTTGTTTGGACGCTATCGCTGGGCAACAAAGCATTCGCGGGAATAACGCCCCGTTGCGTCACCATCGGGTGCTTCGAAGTCACCCGCAAGAGGCGTCCCCCATACGCCACCTCTATCAGGGGTTGGTCTTCATAGGATTCAAGGAGCGAGCGCACCTTTATGCCTTTACCGGTGGTAGGGTTGAGCACCATGTCACCCGCGGAGATATCCTGAATCTCTCGTTCAGAGCCATCCGCGAGCCGGATCTTGGTCTCTGGGGCGAAGCATCCAATAACTCGGACCCACGCGCACGTATAGCATGCGTGCTGTACCCCTTGCATATCCCGCACGGACCTTCGTGCTTCGATATTATATATGTACTGTCCCTCGAACTGAGTGCCAGCCTGTTGTGCCCATTGTGCAAAAAAGCTTAGGTCCCTGAAACCGGCTACGCACCGTACCGTGACATAATGGTCCCATGCTCCCGATCTGAACCAATATGAACGGTCTCCGGGGACAGGTACTCCGGCGCAGCAATTCGCCTGTCCATAAAAACTGTTTCCGCACGGACGCCCACAACTATCAGGCCCCGGACAGTTGCATGCCTGACACCCTAAAACATCCTTGGGAGTTCTAGTGCCATCAGCCGACACGGTTTCCCCCATATCGCAATCCTCACCCCGATCGACTATTGAGTCTCCACATCGTTGCGCAAGACAGTTGGTGCGGCACGGAGCGTTAGGGCGGTTCGAATTCTGTCTGCCGAGATCGCATTCCTCTCTTCCGCCATCACTCCAAACAGCCCCATCACCACACCGAGCAGATTGACATGATCTCAGGCAGCTATCGGAGTTAAGTGAATTGCCATCATCGCATTGCTCCCGGCCCGCCTTCCTGGCGTCACCACAAAAATTGGGGTAGAAGACGCGGCAGTTTGAGCAGGTCTTCTGGTTGAATATGGGCAGAGGCATCAAGGGATAGTCGGCGGGGGGGAACGCGAGATCCGCAAAATCATTGGTGTCACACTGCTCAGAGCTCTGATTAATCATCCTATCGCCGCAGTAAGGAGCGATGCCCGCAGTGCACTGTGAGTCACAAAATCGGTATTGAGCGGGAACGCCTGGGGCTCGTTGCGCAAATTGCGCGGCGCCATTCACGATGTCACAGGATTCCCCCGTATCGAGTCTTCCGTTTCTGCAGAGGAGCGCCTCGTTCGATGATTCATAACGGTTGTCATCTTGTTCGCTGACCCGCTGCGCGAAAGCGCGCTCTGTAAGTAGTGAAAGATGAAGCCCGATGCCAGCGCCAAGGGTTAAGCAGAAGCTTGTCAGCGCGACTTTTGCGAGCAGCTTGTCGAAAAACCTACATCTGTGATTCATAATACGAAATTCTCGCATCGACTGCTTTGGGTCGTGTGAGTTTTTCCCAGGGCAGCGATTCGATTGCTCATACCTATGAACGGCAGTTTTGCGCGAAACTTGAGTGGAATTGATGGGCAATACTGTGTCGCCGACAGAGAACTGAATCAATTGCCTATTTTTAGCTGCTCTCCTCTGGTACAGGCCAACTACCTATATCCCTCAAATGCCTATGTATTTGCCTCAGATGACTGCTGCGCGCGCCATCTGCGGGAGTTGGCCTGTACCAGGGAGGGGGGCCTGACTTCGGCGAGCTCAGTCGAGTCGAGCTCGGGTCAAGGGCTGGCTTTCGTTTCTCAAGTACCCGTTCATATTCGTCTCGTCCCTGAAATTCACCGATGGCCCCGGGGCTTGCCGTCTCTCGTCCAAGCGAGCACTCGACGCTATTCTTTCACAGTCCTCGCCATTGATCGTCTCACGGGCCCCGGCGCTATGCTCACTTAGTCAGCTCTGTGGGTTATGCGAGTGGAACTTGTGAGTATTTCCCCGCGTAAAAAATGGGCTGTAAGCTCAGGGGCATTCGTGTATTTACTACCCGAATAGATTCCTCATTCCCGAGCTTCAGCGAGCAAGCGACGGCGCTTAGCGGCAGCTGCCTCGGCTTGCAAGTTCGCTATTTCTCTGCTCTTGGCGTCTGATTCATCTGAATTGTCAATCTGAGCATCGGCCGCCCCCTCTTGAGCGCGTTGAACCTCCTCAATTTTCGCTTCCGCAAGGTCGCGATCAATCTCGGCTTGACGGGCAACTGTCTCAGGGTCTCGTTCGGCTTGGCAAGCTGAGGGCGCCCAGACATTGATCAAAGTCACCAAGCACAGAATTAACTTAATTGACGTATCGAACATATATATAACTCCTAAGAGATAGGAAGTAAGATAGCACTAAAGAGGTGGTCTTCAGTATATAACTCCTCGTTGCTTCAATACTCAAGAGAGGAATCTAATTGTGTCGAAGATGCAGTAGCCCGATTGAGCTTACCGCCGATTGTGAGAGATCAAAATACTCACAAGTAAGTGGTTCTATTAGTCGCACGTAGGAATTCCTTTTTGACCATCCTGCTAGCGCACAACAATCCCAGCTCTGCGAAAAGCCTCGAGGTCTACAACCACCGCGCGATTGTCGATGTATACTACGAATGAGCGTAGCTGCTCTTTCGGAAGATTGAGTAGCTTTCGCAACAGATATTCGCTCGGCTCATGGCTAGCCAGTTCAGGAACTAATCGATCAAAGGGGGCGTAGTACTTGGCCTTCTTGAGCCGATCGCCCCGCAGACTTTCTCTATCAAATACAAAATGAGAGATCCCCTCCGCTGAGAGGGATGAGAGGAATTCATCACTTGTGCGAGCGTAATTTGCCCGAAGGGATACCTCAAGGCGACGACGAGCCTCCTGCCAGTATCCGGTGTAGAATGGGTGGGCGGTCTCAGAGGTAATATAACCTCGACGCTCTCCGAAGAGTTGAACAGGATCGATAAATATCGGCTCACCGGCAACAACGGCATCAAGTGGTGTATTGTTTTTGATCCATTCAAAAACTTTGCCCCGCTTGTACTTGTGGTAGTTGAAGTTCGCGGCTCCGTAGAGCCCGGTTCCCGAGCCCGCGTAAATAATTACTCCGAGCATCATAAGCAGGAGCGCGCCCCGGTAGCCGTGACTTTGTGGAGTGGGTGTCCCTAAGCCGGTATCGTCGTCACTCCGAGTGGCGATACGCCAGACGGCTACCGAGAAGGCGAGTATAAAAAGAATCGCGAATGGAAATTGCAGATGCCGATCAGGGACGAAAAGCTTAAACGCCAGGATCCTAGAGGCCGCGTACACGATCGCTGAAGCGATGCCGTATGCGACAAAGATATGGGGAAACGCTATGACGCGCCGCCTTCTCCCGACCCAGAAGAGACTAAGCGCGAGTGCTCCTACAATCCATGGGGTGTAATACTTCATAAAGTACGCCGGCCGGGTGAAGCGCGGAGTCGTAAACGCTTGGAACGCGAAGGATGAAACCTCTGAGTACACAGGCTTGAATGGCACAAATGTGAAGCGACCTCGCGGCTCCTGCGACGAGAATTCAGGGCGAGAGAGAGCCTCCTGGTACGTCGTCATGCCGCCAAACTCGGTGGGTTTGGCCACAGCCCATGCCGTGATAGCAAAAAATATCGGCGTGAGGACCATGAACTGAATGCATGGTCGTAGGAAGGCCCGGCGCGATTCCTTTCGGGCTATTTGAAAGAGCAAATAGAGGCCATAGGCGACTGATACAGCGAGCGTGGAGGGAGGGTGAATGAGACAGCCCACGGCAATGGTCGCTAATACCCCACGATGATTCCCCCGTGTCGCGAAGTAGAAGAAAGCCGCGATAATCGGCGCGGCCCAGCCACGAGGGAGTCCCGCGGTAATTCTTTGAATTATGTGTCGAGTGTGCAGGAACCATATCACCGCGAAAACAGCAGGGGTGTTGTGGCGGGTAAGATATCTGACGGTTCCAAAAATAAAGAAGACCGCTAAGCAGAGCTGGATGAGCATGATCCAATGACCGGTCATGATAGCATCGTGGGTCACGAGAGTAATCGTGTACCCCAACCAGTAATGCATTGGCGGGATGTAATTGATCATCATCCTAGTGACGAAATCATTGTCGAACGCGCCGGGATGAAGCGCGCGGATAAATGGGTACGTCTGTTGAACTGAGTCATCAGTTGCCCAGAGAGGATTGAACCAATACGGCGCCAGGCCTGTCGCTACAGGAGAGTCTCCCCACAAGAACAAGTAGAGGTATGTCGCAAGAGCCGCATAGGAGATCCATTCAACGATCGATACGCGGGAGAGATGTGAGGTAAGTCGACGGAGCATGAAGTTTAATTACTAACGTTCTTTCACTGTAAAGGATTCATCCACACTTATCCAGATTGACTGGCGTAGCGCCGGAATCCGTTCGGATCGCGTCGCGCACATACGCAATCGCTGAAGCGCAGCGCTCCAAACGTCAGGCGCCTGCTCTTCGTGATACGTGTGGCGGGCCTATTCGGTTGGAGCGCGAAACCGAGAGCCCTACCTGATTCCTGACTTTCGAGTCCTCACAGGAATGCTTGTATCGCAGCATTCGTGCAGTTGAATATGGCCTATTCGAACCAAAACGTACAGCTTCAAACACCTGTAATTCGTGTAAGGCGCCGCACCTTCTTTAGGGTTTGCGATGATAGTACCCTCGGTGGTTCGGCCCTCTAATAACCATCAGAGCGCTTTCGGCCCGACGAACTGGGCTGGGAATTATAGAGATGTTTGACCGCAGAGACGACCAGTCGCATTCCAGCATGACTCCAGCCTTGTCAGGAGGGTTGTCTCATCACGCTCGGGTACCATCGAAATTTCAAGTAGGAGTCGAGTTCGAAGAGCTGTTCCTTAAAGGGTGTGAGGCGGTTACTCGGCGCTTCAATGTTCTTGGGGGTATAGGAGAGGGTAAGCTGCCCGATTCAATTTTGATGGTTGCTCTGGAGGCGAACTCTGGAGTTGTGTGCCCTGGATTCTTGGGGAGTAGACGCCCCGCCGTTGAGGCTCGGCTTGATCGCTTGTTTGGTCGAGCAGGATGGAAAACGCAGCATGTGGTCGCTGGTCGTTTGGCGGGCGAGGCAGCGGCGCTCGCATTCTATGAGAGAGGCTACATCGAACATTTCAGAAAAAACCCCGATGTCCTGAATTGGCTCTGTCAAAATCATTCAGATGTATACGACACCGCGCCGTCGAATGTAACAAGTGGACTCGACTACTCGGCGCAAGAATTACCAGGAAAGGGACGTCATTTGCACGACATCGCGATTCGCCGCGCGGTGAAAGCGCTCGATCGACGTTTTGAGGGCACGGAGCTGCTTGAAGTGCGAGGCCCCAATTCAAAGGGGTTCTGTTTGTCGCCAGGTGAGATCCCGTTTGCTTTTCCTGATCTGATCCCAAAGACCGAGATTCCAACGGTACGGCCATGGTGGAAGCCGGGAACTATTGAGGATTTCTATCAGCGTAGTCGGCGGATCGTCGTGCTGCAGTTCGCGGACACGAACTGTGTGTTGAGTGAGCAGGGCAACCAGCCGGAGCAGAATGCCTCATTCTGCGCGCGAGTTGCTAGTCGATTCTTCTTAAGAATGCTACCGATTACGACTGCTTCTCAAGTCGGGCTCGGTCACCTCAACGAGTTGCCGTGGATGTTGGATAAAAATACATTTCCGAGTGACGCGTCGGGGCTGCCACGTGCTCTCACAACGGAGGAGTGCCGCTCAATCATCAGGGCGCTGCATGAGCAATTTACGCATTTCTTCAGGAAGTCCACGAACTCCGAGGCACTTTTGGGCGCCAATCCGTGGTTGGGATTCGAGAAGTCAGCAGAGTTCGTTCTTGCGCTGAATTGCCTGGTTGAGAAACGTCCCTTGGATTATGAGCAGCACAAGGGATTTCCTGATTTCTCTGATATGCAGGTGTGGTCGAATGCCCTCAAGCATTTTTGGAGCCACACCTATGGAGAGGGGAAGCGACCGCTTCATCTGGCCCGTGATGGTTGGATCCCGATGGAGTATCTCAGCTACCGCTCTGACCTGATTGGTCAGGATCGTGAGCACTGTAAGCGGAGCGTCTATATACCTGGCACATCGATCCGTAGTTCTTTGACTAAGAATAACCGTGGTCAGAGCGCGGACCTTGAACATTTAGTGGAGACGCTTACGAATTTTGCGGTTGAATCGATTGAAAACCCGGTAGTTGCTGAGGGGACTAAGAGTGTCCGCGACGATTTCTGTGACAGGGTCCGATCCTGGATCGCCGCTCGGGGAGAGGATGGAAGCGATCGTGCCTCGGTATGGCGACCGATCTATGAGCAAATAAAAGAGCAATTTCCAGATGGGACCTCTAATCTTGTGGTAGTTGATTCTGATGGAACTGGAAAGAGCGCTCAGTTTATCGCCACGATGTTGGAATACTTCGCGCGGCAAGATGATCCGCGGGCCTCAATTGGCGTGTTGTTGGGAGGCATGAAGGGGACCGCATTCTCACCGCCGCTTGGAGTGCCGAACATAGCCGACATGTACATGTTACCATCGGACTCAACCTCAGGACGCCACCTTCCCGACGCGCGTTGGCCATTTTCGTTTGCTGAATACAGCCCTGATCCGAAATTCAATGTGGAGAAGCACCCAGCGCGGTACCTGGTTTTGTGCTGGCGCTCGATGCAGTTGTACAATCAGGCCGTGCGAGATACCTACTCGACTAACGCGAGCGAAGAGTCAACATCCGCGTCGTAGCAAGGGCGGTAACAGCGGCTAATTCCGATCGCAGCACGTTTGGCCCAAGCGATACGGCGAGGAATCCTCGCGAAGTGAGTAGACTTTCCTCGTCGCTGGTCAGGTCTCCCTCTGGGCCAATCGCGATCGTGACTTCAGGGGTTGATTGGTGAGTCGCGAGGGCCTCAGGCAAGGCGCGCGTTCTCTCCGTGAGAGAACACACGAGGCGTAGCCCTTGTGTTGAGACGATAGTTTCGAGGCGGTTGAGGGCCTCTTCAAGCGAAAGGGTGACGCGCACCGCGGGTGGGCGGGCTTGCTTGCTCTGTTGCGCCGCGGCGTGAGCGATCTTCGCCAATCGATTTTGTTTATGTTCAGCGTCCCCCGCGTCTTTTAAACGAACGACGCTTCGAGTGGCTTGCCAGAAGATTATCTCAGAGCATCCCAGCTCGGTGGCCCAGTCGCAGATCTGATCGTTTCTCTGGCCCTTACACAGCGCGCTCAGAAGAGTGAGGCGTGGCAGCAGGGAGTTTGTAGCTGGGATCAGGTTATCAAGGGTTACCGTAACCTGATCTGCGATCGAGCTGATGTGGCATTGGCCGACGACACCGGAGAGAGGATCTCCGACCTCAACGGCGTCTCCCTGCTTCAGTCGCAGAACATCAGCGATGTAGTGGCTGTCAGCCTCATCGAGCATTAATGTAGAGCCGGGGCTCGGGGTAATAAAAAACCGCCCGCTACTCACAAAAAGCCGGGGCCCTTTGCTTTCACGCGCGGTCATAACGTCGATTCAAGAGTCGAGTTACTTCTTGCGAAGCCCAAGCTTCTCAAGGCGCTGAGCGAGGTATGGGATCTTGTCATATCCCACGATTCTCTCGCCGCTCTCGAATACAAACGTTGGGGTGTCGAATACGCCCAACTTGCGTCCGCGCTTGTAGATTCCCTTTACTCGCTCGCGAGTATCGGAGGAGGAAACCTTGCTCAAGAAATCCCCAAGGTCGATATCCAAATCATCGCACAGCTCGTTCATGAACGCGTCCTCATTTGGGTTTTCGCCGAGGCCCCACCACTTGTTGAAAACCTTGATGTTGTACTCAAGTAGAACGCCGAGGTCGTTCGCGATCAACGCGCCACGGGTAATACGACCTGGGTCAAACTCGACCTCGGGCCAGTTCTCCGGGTACGTCAACGAAAGACCTCGATCCCCCGCGATGCGCTTTGTATCCTCAAAGAGATACGAAAGCTTGTCTGGCAAGATGCCCTGCTGAGGAACTGGATTACCCGATGCCTTGGCTGAGAATGGTTGCCAGAGCAGATCTACATTGTATTTCTCTTGGATGTCATACAGGGGGTCCAAAGCGAGATAGGAGTATGGACTCTGGAAAGAATAAAAGACCTCAACATTTACCGTCATAAGTTCACTTCTTTTGAATAGAGGTTTGTGTATCTGATCTGACCACGGCGCTACCGCTCACACGGCAACTTGTTGCTTATGCTTACAGGAGTTCCCCTCGTTGGTGTTCGGGGTAGGCTTGCTAAGGCAACGCGACCCCTTACAGGCGCGGAAGGCAGAACTGGCAGCCCAAGGTGTGGTTTAGACCATCGAAACTGTTGGGAAAGGTAGTCTTTATTCCAAGAGTTTGCAAGGATATCTTGGGTGATAACGCTGGATGGATGAAAAAATGTCTGCTGCTAGCCTCTTAGGGTAGAGGCTTTAGGGGATATTTGTTAAGGTCTTCGGCAGGTTGCGGCTTTTGCTTAGAGTTAAAGTATAGGCCGTTTATTACCCTGTTTGGCGGCCAATATCGACGCGGATTGGTGAGAAGAGCCAGGGCTTTTTAGGATTGTGGAACGTAACGGTGAGCACTGGAATCGATAGTTTAGTCAGTGGAAAATCCCAAGCGGGCAAGCCCTTGCTGTGCCTGGAAGTTAATCCGCCTCGGGGTACGGATATAGAGCCGGTTTTAGAGCGATATCGTGGACTGTCTGGTGTCGATTTCGTCAACGTGACAGATTCGGCCCTCGCAAAAATGAAATTGTCGGGGCTGGTTTTCGGAGCGCTCATGAAGCAGCGCTGTGGACTTGAGCCCCTCGTTAACCTCTCCTGTCGCGATCGAAACGTGATCGCGCTGCAGTCGGATCTCCTCGGAGCATGGTCGCTCGGGGTGCGTTCTATAGTAGCGCTAACTGGTGATGCTGTAACAGTGGGAGATCTCCCCGACGCGAAAGGAGTCTTTGAGGTAAACTCACTGGGCCTCCTCAGTATCTTAGCGACTCTAAACTCAGGTAAAGATCTGGCGGGTTTAGATCTCAAGGGAAAGACGGGCTACGTGCCTGGTGTGGTAGTCAATCCCAACGCTCGTAATCGAGATGCTGAGATTCGACGTTTAATTCGAAAGCGCGAGGCCGGTGGTACCTATTCCCTCAGTCAGCCTGTTTTCGACATTGAGCAAGCTGTGGGGTTCTTTGAAGCCGCGGCAGGCGCTGGAATCGCTAACATGGTGGGATTAATGCCGTTTAAAAGCGCCAAGGCTTTTGAGGCCGTCGCCAAGATTCCTGGCATTAAAGTGCCGGAAGGATTGTTAGAGCGGGTGAAGGCTGCTCCAGAGGAGGATGTCGCTAAGATATCAATCGATGTAGCATGCCAGATAGCTGAAAGGGTCAGGCCGTACGTGCGGGGCTTTCATGTTGTGAGTGGGGGTTCGCCGATGCTCGCTCTTGAGTTATCCCAGCGTTTATCTGGTTGGATTCGCGGTCTGTAGAGTAAGGAGTTGATAAGCATGAAGCGTCGAGAAGAGATGACATTCTTGGAAAAGATCTATGTCGTTGAGATCGCTAAAGGGCTTCGGGTCACTTTTGGCAAGCTGTTAGGAAATCTGTGGCTCCATATCTTGCATGCCTTAGGCAGAAAAACGGCTTTGTCAGGCTCGGTGGCTATTCAATATCCGAATGCTCGACGGGCCTATCCACCGCGGTATCGGGGGCGACACAGACTGACCTTGAATGATCAAGGTGACGTGAAGTGCACCTCGTGCTTCCTGTGCGCAACGGCGTGTCCGGCGCGCTGTATCTATATTGAGGCGTGTGAGCACGAGGATTCCTCAGTAGAGAAATTTCCTAAACGGTACGAGATCGATACGCTTCTGTGTATCTATTGTGGGTACTGTGTTGAGGCGTGTCCTGTCGACGCGATACGCATGGATACCGGTATTCACCCTGAAGTATATCCGGCCGATCCTCGCTTGTTTATTGAGGACAAGGAAACGCTCATGGAGCGGTCGCGATTGTTGGAGGACTATGGACCTGAGAAGCTGTACGACATGCACATGAAGAAGATGCAGGCTCTTGAGAAGATCGTTGTATAACAACCCTCGGTGAAGAATTATTTTTTAAGCAGTGTGGTCTAGCAGTGTAGTCTAGCAGGGTTGTTAGCCAGCAGCCGGAATGTATCGGATGATTGACCGAACTCGTATCCGCCGATTCATGTATTGCCTAGTTTTTGTGAGTGCGCTGGTATCTCGGGGTGAGTCCGTCGTGGCAAGTCCTGAGCTTGCACCTCCTAAGGGGTGTGGTCCGCTTCCTGATCTTGCTAACGGGGCTCGAGCTGGCGCGCTGGTGACTGGCGACCACATCGATCAGTACCGCAAAGTACTGCCGCCTGAAGTCGCTGATCTCGTTGCTCAGGGCGAGTTCCAATTTGAGGCTGTGTTGCGGCCTCGCGATCCAACGCTTTATGTCTCTGCGGCATCGACTGGTGAGGCCCCGTCTGATGTCACCTCTACGGGGGAGCTCAAGCCGATTCCGGAGCGGGGAGTGCGGCCACGTCCGTGTTCCACTGAGGGAGACACGCAAGGTGATAGACGTCCGCTCGCTT
>JAFMIS010000269.1 GCA_017853915.1 bacterium | reverse complement strand
TGTCCCCACCGGCCAGCGCGCGGTCGGGTACGTGCGTGGCCCGGTATAAACCAGAGTTTATACCTAAAAACAGAGAGTTAGGGCATCCTGCCCCCCTGCCAGCCAATTCTGGATGGCTTTGATGAAAAGCGCTATGTGCGCTAGTCTTACGGCCCACATCTCAAAATTCACGGAGGTTCTGTGGCGATAATCATCGACGACGTTTCCCATACCTTTCACGAGTATCTGCTCTTGCCTGGATTAACGACCAAGGAGCACCTCGCGTCGAATGTGAAGCTTAAGACTCCGATACAGCGCTATCGGGTCGCTGAGGGTATGCGAGGCGCGCTCAATATTCCTTTCGTCTCAGCCGCGATGCAGGCGGTGTCGGGGCCGGAGCTCTCCATCGCGCTCGCGCGTAAGGGTGGCGCCGCGTTCGTCTTCTGTTCCCAGTCAATCGAGTCTCAGGCGCAGATGGTTCGCAAAGTGAAGGAACACAAAGCTGGCTTTGTCGAGTCTGACTCAAACCTTTCCCCACGCGCGACCCTGGCTGATGCCCTAGCGTTGCGCAAGAAGACCGGGCACTCAACGATCGCTATTACCGAGAATGGTGAGAGGCACTCAAAGCTTTTGGGTATTCTTACCAGTAAGGATTTTTGGGAGTACAAGGATGACCTGAGCCAATGTGTGCAGGGCTTCTTTACCCCTCTTGAGAAATTAGTGATGGCGGAGGAGGGAGTTAGTCTTCAAGACGCGACGACTCTTTTGTGGAAACATAAGAAGGAATGTCTCCCGGTCGTCGATAAAGAGGGACGCCTTAAGTCTCTCGTTTTTCGCAAAGACTACTTTGATCACCATTCGTATCCCGACGAGTTGACTGACTCGCGCAAGCGGCTCTTTGTGGGCGCGGCTCTCAACACCTATGATTATATGGAGAGGGCCTCTGCTCTCGTTGAAGCTGGAGTTGACTGCCTCTGTCTTGATTCGTCGGATGGATACAGTGAGTGGCAGGCCGAAGCTGCTCGACAGCTTCGAGCCAAGTTTGGTGACAGGATCATCCTTGGAGGTGGCAATATCGTGTCAGCGGACGCGTTTCGCTATCTGGTGGAGAAGGCTGAGGTTGATTTTGTCAAAGTTGGAATCGGGGGAGGCTCAATCTGTATTACCCGGGAGCAAAAAGGTATCGGTCGGGGTCAGGCCAGTTCTGTTATGGATATCGCGCGTGAGCGTCAAAAGTTTTTGAAGGAGACGGGGATATACATACCGATCTGCTCAGACGGAGGTCTCAATTCAGACACCCAGATGATCATCGCTCTCGCCATGGGGGCAGATTTTGTGATGATGGGTAAGTATTTCGCCATGACTGAGGAGAGCCCGACGGCGAAGATTAGTTATCGAGGCCGTCTGTACAAGCCGTACTGGGGTGAGGGATCGAATCGAGCCCGAAATTGGCAACGCTATAAGCAGAGCGAAGCTGCCCATCTCGTGTTTGAGGAGGGAGTAGATGCCTACGTTCCTTACAGTGGCCCACTCTCGGATAAAGTTGATGTATCCACGCTGAAACTCAAATCAACGATGTGCAACATCGGCGTGCTCTCGCTCTCTGAGTTCCATGAGAAGGCGCGCCTGACGCGAGTATCAGAGATGACGGTTGTTGAGGGTGGGACCTCTACCGTTGAGATGCTCGACCGGATGCAACCAAACTCGGATTCTTAACGTATATGTGGTTTAGTCGCGAACAGTTTGAGCTGTGTAATGAGCTACGACAGTGGGGCCTTGAGCCTCGCTTTGAGCCAGGAGATATCGTTGCTCGAGGCTTTGCGGACCTCGGTTTCGAGGAGTTCCAGGTTTTACCGGGACCAAAATTATTATCCCTTACCGCTGGCACTATGACAGCGCTGCCGAGTGAGCACACGGGACACTTCTTCTGGATCCCCTCTATTGATGAAGCGATCGCTCTCCTTGAGCAGATGGGGGTCGAGTGCCTGGTGTGTCAGAGAAACGAGGGGAGGGAGTGGATATTCGAGGCCTCTATGAATGGCACGAGCCGCTTGTTTCGAGGACGCGGGTTGCACGACGTGGTACTGCACGCTCTTCTTGAGACCCATCGAGCTCGGCACAGGAGTAGGGCGGCCTAGAACTGGTTTCAAAAATATCTTCTGCCGCGGCGCTCGTCAGCCTCGCTATGGAGCTATTTTTGAAACCACTTCTGGAGTGATGTGCAAAAGTCCGTGCGAGTGAAACTGGCGAGGCTTTTACCAGGTATCACTATAGGTTATTGTTTTGATTCGCATCCGCGACTCGGTAGTGTTTTGCAAAAGACGGCATTTCGCTACGAACTTTCGGAAAATGTTATAGAATAAGGGCTGGTAATTAGAGCTCATGAACGCGCGCATATCTCCGATAATCTTGGCATCAGCGTCTCCTCGACGTCATGAACTTCTCACACAGGCTGGTGTGGACTTCACCGTTGTTGTTCCAGGGTGTGATGAAACTCCGATTCCGGGGGAGTCGCCACGAGAGATGGTCGAACGCTTAGCGCTCATGAAAGCCTCGGCAGTGGCTGATTCGTATCCAGACGCCTATGTAATCGGTGCCGATACCACCGTATTTATAGACGGAGAGTCTCTCGGTAAGCCAATCTCTGTTACTGAGGCGTGCGAAATGCTCGGTAAGATCCAGGGGCGCACCCACGAGGTGTGGGGCGGAATAGCCATTACTCATAGAGGTTCGGGTTTCGCGCGTTGTTGGTCGCACGTTACAGCGGTCACCATGCGAACGATGACACCTGATACGATACGCGCATACGTTGATACGGGTGAGCCGATGGATAAGGCCGGTTCGTACGCGATTCAGGGTTTGGGGCTGCAGTTCGTCGATACGATTAACGGGTCATACTCGAATGTGGTGGGGCTTAATATTGCCAGCCTCATGGATGCTCTTCGGGAGATCTCATGTCGTTAGCCCAGGCTTTCGATGAGGTAGAGCGACGGATGCGATCGGCGGCTGAGCGATCCGGGAGAAAGGCCTCCGATGTGCTGCTCGTCGCAGTGACTAAAAAGAAAGACATATCGTTCATTAATGAATATGAACAGCTCGCCACGTCTCGAGGGATAGCAGTGGCGATCGGTGAAAATTATCTTCAAGAGCTAAAGAGGAAGAAGCCAGGCCTCCATCCAGGCAGCCTCGTTCACATGATCGGCCCATTGCAGAGCAATAAGGTGCGAGATGCTGTGGCACTAAGCGACGTAATCGAGTCTGTGCACTCAATAAAAGTTCTCGATCTGATCGCTCGCTATGCCCGTGAGAGCGGTAAGCGACAGGAGATATTTCTTCAGATCAATATCGGCCATGAGGCGCAGAAGAGTGGATTCTCCATCGAGGAGCTCGGCATGGCGGTCCGTCGGGCTGGGGAGCTAACGAGTTGTATATCTCTCAAGGGGCTTATGGCTATAACCCCATATTGTGATAATCCCGAGGATGCGCGGCCATACTTTCGAGAGATGGCGAGCATTCGAGAGCGTTTACGAACTGAAGGTCTCACGGGTCTTTTCAACAACGCGACTATTCTCCTCAGCATGGGTATGTCCGCCGATTTTGACGTGGCGATTGAAGAGGGTGCTGATGTAGTCCGGGTCGGTACAGCACTATTTGGTGAGCGGTAGTGCGCCCCTCCTGACCCAAGCAGCCTCATACCAGACATCTCCCGTAAAGCCTTACACTTCTGTCACTCTAAGACCCCGGTGAGGTAAATATTATGGAAGTGCAGGAAATTATGCGCACGGATGTCGCCGTGCTAACGCCCCGGGCTTCGTTGCGCGATGCCGCTGATTTGATGCACGAGCGGGATATCCGCCACATTCCGATCCTTGATGCTGGGCAAGTGGTTGGAATCGTGAGCGACAGGGATGTCCGGTGTTATCTAACTGAACTGTTCCGATCGGAGCCAGAGACGATTCCCGCGCAATCG
>JAFMIS010000268.1 GCA_017853915.1 bacterium | reverse complement strand
GTAGTATCAGGCTCCGAATATGGGTAGCGCCATACTCACAAGTAGGTGTTCCTTTGTATAAAGGACAGTCGCTCCTACGACCGCCATCGATCGACTCTTTGACGAATATGCGCTCATTGAATTACCTCTCAACAACTAGGCCTTACCACCGGCGGCAGGAGACGATAGAGCCTCCATCACGCGGTCCAAGTTAAAGCTTCCAGGCTTCTGGCGTGGTGGGAACTCCTTGAAGCTCTGCAACCACTGTCCTACATACGCACCCGCTGGGGCGATTACGAACATATGCTCTAAGAACCAACGCTGATAATCCATTCCGATGTCATGCGCCAACTCGAACGGATCCATGCGGAGGTTAGTGATTAGCGGCGCGCGTAGTCGCTCGAACGGCTCAAGCCATACATGCATACCGTGAGCGTTCTGCTTGAGGAACGTAATCTTCCAGTTCTCGTAGCGCAGTGCCGCTACATCACCGTCATCCGTGAAGTAGATGAAATCCTTGCGAGGCCACGCCTCTGTTCCCGTTAACGCTGGCAACAGATTGTATCCATCGAGGTGCACCTTGTAGCTTCGGGCGCCAATCTTGCGTCCCTTGAGCAGCTCATCCTTGGCGGTAGTATCACCAGCCGCCGCGAGTAACGTCGGCATCATATCCTCGTGCGCGCCGATATCATTTACGACCGTGCCAGGCTTAATCATACCCGGCCATTTAATAGCGCA
The DNA here is from genome assembly GCA_017853915.1 of bacterium. Taxonomy (GTDB): domain Bacteria; phylum Bdellovibrionota_C; class UBA2361; order UBA2361; family OMII01; genus OMII01. The sequence goes on along the minus strand of JAFMIS010000268.1, from coordinate 3,249 downwards.
CGGTACTCGATACCCACCTTCCCACTGCGTGTTCTTCTCGCCACGAAACATCGTCGTACCGCCATCCGGCCACGTGAACGCCTCAGCGCCGTTATCCGTGGAGTACATAACGATCGTGTTCTCCTCAACACCGAGCTCTTTAAGCTTGTTGAGCAACTCGCCGATCTGACGGTCATGCTCGACCATTCCATCAGCGTAGATTCCCAAACCGGTCTTGCCAGCGACACCGTCCTTGAGGTGCGTGAAGATATGCATCTTTGTGGAGTTCCACCAAACAAAGAACGGCTTATCGTCCTTAACCGCTCGCTCCATAAAGCTAACCGTCTTGGCGCTAACCTCCTCGTCGATCGTCTCCATGCGCTTCTTCGTCAGCGGCCCAGTATCCTCAACGCGCCCATCCGCGAAGCTATGCATAACTCCACGTGGGCCGAATCGCTTCTTGAAATCGGCGCTCTTTGGATAATCTGGATGCTCAGGCTCCTCCTCGGCGTTTAAGTGGTAGAGATTACCGAAGAACTCATCAAATCCATGCGCCGTTGGCAGCATGTCGTCACGGTCACCGAGGTGATTCTTTCCAAACTGGCCGGTTACATACCCTTGCGCCTTGAGCAACTCAGCGATCGTTGGGTCCTCTTTCTTCATCCCCTCTGGCGCGCCCGGAAGACCAACCTTGGTTAAGCCCGTTCGAATCGGCGATTGCCCCGTAATGAATGCCGCTCGACCCGCGGTACAGCTCTGCTGACCGTACCAGTCAGTAAACAGCGCGCCTTCCTTCGCGATTCTGTCGATGTTTGGAGTCTTATACCCCATCATGCCCATGTTGTAGGCGCTGACGTTGAAGCCACCGATATCATCACCCCAGATAACAAGGATGTTTGGTTTCTTGCCCTTGTTCTGCGCGTTAGCAGAATCAGTACTGACGAGGGTCAATGATACGATCGCGCACAGCGCACATCTCACGAGGTTCGTTAGCTTCATCACCTACTCCACTATTAGTCCACGAGCCTCGCACATTCTGCTACAAACGAGGTGAATATCAACCCCCTTTATCACCTCACAGATCACAAAACGCCTTTCTAACTTAACTGCTTGTCGCTATCGTCTCGGTGTCTACAAACGATCGCGTCGCCCGATTGAACCCACACGTTTTTTCGAAACTTATGCGCAAGTATATCCCCTCTTTCATTACAGCCCTATGTGCCATGGCGAGCCCCTTCACCGCCGCCGCAGATGAGTGGAACTTTGTGGTAGCTCCGTATCTCTTAGTCCCGAGCATTACGGGAGATGCATCGATGGGGCGTATTGAGGGTGCCGACGTTGATGTCTCTGGTTCAGATATCCTGAACTCCCTCGAACTAGGGGCGATGCTCCAGTTGGAAGCCAGACACGAAAGCGGCTTCGGAGCGATGATCAACTACGCCTTCATGGATCTTGGCCAGGATTTCTCTGGCCCCTTAGGCTACACCGACGTCGACACCGACATTTTCCAGGGAATCTTAGAGGGCTTTGGCACATACCGTGTTGAGTACCAAGGAGGAACCGTTGACCTCTACGGCGGCGTGCGGTGGTGGGATATCGGAATCGATCTCAAGGCGAACACACCATTTGGTAGCCGAAGCTATAGCCGCGATGAGGGATGGGTTGATCCAGTTATCGGAGCTCAGTGGCTCCCTCGAGTAGCAGAGCAGTTCAGATTACTACTCCAAGGAGACGTTGGAGGCTTTGGTGCCGCGTCTGATTTTACCTGGTGCGCTCAAGTGGGAGTCCTGTGGGACGCTACTCAATCAACCTCTGTCGCGCTGCTCTATAAAGCGCTCGGCGTTGATTACAGTACGGGCGCAAGTGGAACGCGATCGTTTTTCGAGTACGACACGATAACGCAGGGACCACTCCTCGGTGTGGTATTCCGGTTCTAGGGTGGCATCAATGCGTTCATCCATCTTCACCGCTGCTTGGTGCGTCACGCTGTGGCTACTAGTACCTGGGCTCATTCACGCGCAAACAAAAGCACCGATGAACCCCGCACCCTCTGGAATGGTGTGGATACCTGGCGGCCACTTCACGATGGGTAGTCGCGATGACAGCAGTCGCCACAACGAGGGTCCACCACACACGGTGCAGGTAGACGGATTTTGGATCGACGAGCACACCGTCACGAACGCTGAGTTTGAGAAGTTCGTAAAGGCGACCGGCTACGTCACGACCGCGGAAAAAGCGCCATCATGGAAAGAGCTCAAGAAGCAATTACCTCCTGGCGCCCCAAAGCCGCATGAGTCAACTCTTGTCGCGGGCTCCATGGTCTTCACCCCCTCAGATGGCCCCGTCGACCGAAGCGATATGCGAAACTTCTGGCGCTGGGTTCCTGGCGCTAATTGGCGAAACCCGGAGGGCCCTCAAAGCTCTATCGCCGATCGGATGAATCACCCCGTTGTCCAGGTGTCATGGTTCGACGCCGCTGCCTACGCCAAATGGGCTGGAAAAAGACTCCCCACCGAGGCGGAATGGGAGTTCGCATCGCGCGGAGGCCTCGAGGGCAAGAAGTTTCCGTGGGGTGACACCGACACACTCGATGGAAAGTTTATGGCCAACACCTGGCAAGGTGATTTCCCCTACCGGAACACCGCCGCGGATGGATTCATCGGCACTGCCCCCGTCAAATCCTTCCCACCTAACGGGTACGGACTCTACGACATGGTAGGAAACGTCTGGCAGTGGTGTAACGACTGGTATCGCCCTGACACCTTCGTGCTTCGATCAAACGAACCCTCGTGCCACAACCCTTCCGGGCCCAGCACCAGTTGGAACCCGATCAATCCCAGGCAAGAGGAGCGCGTGACCAAAGGAGGATCATTCCTCTGTCACATTAGCTACTGTGAAAGCTATCGCCCCTCGGCTCGGCGAGGAACGCCGCCCGACACTGGAATGTCACACATAGGCTTTCGGTGCGCTAAGTCGGGCACAAAGCCCTCCAAAAAGGCGGGTTGATGTTTCGTCGCCAGTCATTGACGAGGCGAAACCTTACAGACCGAATTTCCCCACTCGTGATACACTAGAATGGCGTGAGTGCCGTTACCGAAAGGCAGTCCACAGGTACGAGATTGGAATCACCACCGACTTAATTTACATAGTAATTGCGGCGCTGATAGCCGGATTCGTCGCTACAGTGCTCAGGCAGCCTATTATCATAGGCTATGAGGAATCTACTTGTATCGTAGAAACACGAAGCCCGTTGAGCTCACAGCCCATTTT
>JAFMIS010000267.1 GCA_017853915.1 bacterium | reverse complement strand
GGGTTTCTATGGGCCTGTGAATTTGGGAAATCCGAATGAGATGCCCATCATTGATTTGGCCAAGCGTGTTATTGAGCTGACAGGCTCAAAATCAAAGATTGTGAAGCGGCCGCTTCCCCAGGATGATCCTACTCGCAGACAGCCCGATATCTCTTTGGCAAAGCGCGAGCTAGGGTGGTCTCCGAAGATTGATCTGAACGATGGTCTCATGAAGACGATCGCTGATTTCGATGAGCGCTTGAAGAAGGGAGAGGCGGCGTAGAGTGTCCGCGGTTCGTTGTGTGGTATTGTGACGAGTAGAGATAACATCCGAAATTTTAGCATCATCGCGCATATCGACCACGGAAAGTCTACGTTGGCTGATCGCATTTTGGAGAAAACGGGGGCTTTGCAAGCCCGAGAGATGCAGGCGCAGTTCCTCGATAAACTCGACTTGGAGCGGGAGCGGGGTATCACGATCAAGGCGCAGACAGTACGACTTTCATATACCGCAGCGGATGGACGCGAGTATCAGCTGAATTTGATCGATACCCCGGGACATGTTGATTTCAATTACGAAGTCTCGCGCAGCCTCTCCGCGTGTGAGGGAGCATTGCTTGTTGTTGATGCTTCACAGGGGGTAGAGGCTCAAACATTAGCGAATGTTTACTTGGCGCTTGAGAATGATTTAGAGATTATTCCAGTCATCAACAAGATTGATCTTCCGAACGCAGACCCGGATCGGGTTAAGGAAGAGGTTGAGTCAGTCATTGGACTTGATACCTCGAAGGCTCTTCTCATTAGCGCTAAGACAGGTGTGGGCATAGGGGAGTTGCTAGAGACCATTGTTCAGAAGGTGCCTCCACCGAGTCGTGGTTCCCCACATAATCCGCTTAGGGCGCTCGTGTACGACTCATGGTTCGATCCGTACGTGGGTGTAGTGGTTCAGGTCCGTATCATCGATGGAGCCCTCAAGGCGGGTGACCGGGTAAAATTCATCTCTAATGGCGCGGAGTATGAGGTATATAAATTGGGAGTTTTTACCCCACACCCCCGCGAAGTATCTGATTTGACCAGTGGACAGGTGGGATATTTCTCCGCGTCGATTAAAAAGCTCCGTGATGTCAAAATAGGAGACACTGTTACCAACGCGCGCAATCCAGCCGCCGAGCCACTGCCAGGTTTCAAAGAGGTCCGTCCGATGGTGTTCGGGGGGCTCTTCCCAGTTGAGGCTGAGGATTACGAGAATCTCAAGAGTGCTCTTGAGAAGCTAAGCCTCAACGATAGTGCCTTCACGTTTGAAGCTGAGACGTCAGCAGCGTTGGGATTTGGATTCCGATGTGGCTACTTAGGGCTCTTGCACATGGAGATCGTGCAGGAACGTCTGGAGCGCGAGTTTCAGCTCAATCTGATCACGACCGCTCCATCAGTGGTCTACAAAATTGTGAAGATCGATGGAATTGAAATGTCAGTGGATAATCCATCAAAGATGCCACCAGTGCAGGAGATCCTGCGCATCGAAGAGCCACTCGTTCAGGCCACGATCCACTGCCCGCGGGAATTTGTGGGAAATGTTTTTAAGTTGTGCGAGGAGCGTCGTGGAGTGCAAAAAAACCTCTCGTTTCACGGCATGGAGCGGGCTGTAGTGGTGTACGAACTTCCGCTGAATGAGATTGTTCTAGACTTCCACGATAAGCTTAAGTCCTTGACGAAAGGTTACGCGTCTTTCGATTACGAGATAGTTGGATATCAAGAATCTGATCTTGTGAAGCTGGATATCAAGTTAAATGGCGATACGGTCGACGCCCTCAGTATCATAGTGCATCGGGAGAAGGCCTATCATCGAGGAAAGGAGCTGACCGAAAAGCTTAGGGATATTATCGATAGGCAAATGTTCGAGATAGCCATACAGGCGGCGATCGGAGCAAAAGTAATCGCGCGAAGTACGGTAAAAGCGTTAAGAAAAAATGTTACCGCGAAGTGTTATGGAGGAGACATTACACGAAAACGCAAACTTCTGGAGAAGCAGAAGGAGGGAAAGAAGCGCATGAAGCAGGTTGGTAAAGTCTCTATTCCCCAAGAAGCATTTTTAGCGGTGCTTAAGTTGGGCGACGAAAACTGAGTATACAGGGGGCCGCATGGCCGACGCGTCATTTCCACGGGTTATCAAGGATCGTCCTCGGAGAGTCTTCGCGGTAGGAGATATTCATGGGTGCATCGATGAGATTCGTGTCCTGATCAATTTTCTCACAAACGAGCAAGCGCTTGATGAGCGCGATCAGCTTGTGTTTATCGGCGATTATATTGACCGTGGTCGGGGCTCTCGACAGGTGATTGAACTGATGTTGTCTCTCAAGGAGAGGTGGCCTCACACAGTCTTCCTCAAAGGGAATCATGAGGACATGTTGCTGGCATTCCTCGGGTTTGAGGGGCAGGGTGGTGATGTGTACTTAGTGAATGGCGGGAATGCTTTTTTTGAGAGCTATGGAATAGATCCTGTTGGAAGTCTCTCAGACATCCGAGAACAGGTGCCCGCGACCCACATGGATTTTCTGCATGGCCTGGAGCTGGGGGTTGTTCTGGGGGAGTTTATGTTTGTTCACGCGGGTGTGCATCCAGCCAAGCCGCTCGATGAACAGGGGGTTGAGGACCTGCTGTGGATCCGACACGAGTTTGTGCAGTCGCCTCATAATTTCGGCAAGACAGTCGTTTTTGGCCATACCGCATTTAATGAAGTCCTCGTTGATCTACCCTACAAAATTGGGATTGATACCGGCGCAATCTATGGAAATCAGTTGTCAATTGTGGAGCTGGTTCATGGAGATCTATACCAGGTTTCAGTCGGCGACTCGGTCGTGCGGACGAGCAAGCTTCAGCCTCCAGACTGAGGATCAGTGGGTGCTTGAGGGTGCGGGCTACCTCTGAGCTCAGGGTGGGGCTTTTCAGGCTCGTATGGGCTTGTGTCGGGTAGTCAAAAGATGGCAGAGTTTCGGAGCCAGAGCGTGCGTTCTCGCGTTAGCTGTGGGTGATTCGCGTCCTTCAGTGGGGACGTTTTTGAGGGAGAATGGATATGACGAAGCCTCATATTGGGATGATCGGCCTTGCTGTGATGGGGTCCAATTTGGCTCGCAACATAGAGAGCAGAGGGTTTCCTGTCGCGGTGTATAACCGCAGCGGTGATGTCACGAAAGAATTCATGAGCAAATTCGGTAGCGTTGGTGGAAAAGCTTCCGGTTTTGTCGCGTCATACTCGATGGAGGAGTTTGTTCAGAGCATGGCAGCTCCCCGTCAGATCTTCATAATGATAAAGGCGGGTTCGCCAGTCGACGCCATTATTGATCAGCTTTCCCCTCTACTAGATAAAGGTGACATCATCATCGATGGTGGTAACGCTTACTTTAAGGACACTGTCCGCCGCGAACATAAACTCAAATCGATGGGTTTGAATTTCCTTGGCATCGGGATCTCCGGTGGTGAGGAGGGAGCATTGAAGGGGCCGAGTCTCATGCCGGGTGGCCCAAAAGAAGCGTGGAAGATCGTGGCGCCACTTTTGGAGAAGATTGCCGCTCAGGCGGATGGAGCCTGTACGAACTACGTCGGTCCCGATGGCGCTGGGCACTTCGTGAAGATGGTGCACAACGGAATCGAGTACGGTGATATGCAGCTTATCGCAGAGGCCTACGATGTTTTAAGAACAGTAGTGGGGTGTAAGCCTGATGAGCTCCAGAGTATCTTTACTCGTTGGAACGAAGGTCCACTATCTTCGTATCTGATCGAGATTACCTCGAAGATTTTTGGGAAGAAGGATCCGGAGGGAGCTGGCTACTTGGTTGATAAGATCCTCGATAAGGCTGGTCAAAAAGGCACGGGAACGTGGACGGCTCAGGTGGCGCTCGACCTTGGAGTATCTATACCGACGATCTCGGCTGCTGTAGACGCTCGAACGCTTAGCAGTATGAAGGATGATCGCCTTGTGGCCGCCAAGGAGTTCCAAGGGCCTGTAGTCGAGGATTTCGTTTGAGAC
>JAFMIS010000266.1 GCA_017853915.1 bacterium | reverse complement strand
AGATCGTGTTTTCATACCAGAAGAGGGGAGTTTGGTTGAAAAGTTTGTAATCTCGTGGAGCTAGATTTCGTACGGAGAGAGTCGTTGAGGGCAGCACGGTGAGCAGGTAGGCGCTTTGCACAATCATGCGAAGAGAGAGCGCGGGCGCTATGAGGACAAGGCTGGCGGGGCGGTAGACGCGAGACGTGTCAATGACTCTGGTTGCGAGAAGACCACCCAAGGAGTATCCGACTACGTGCATTGGAAGATCGGGAAATTGAGTGGATACGGTCGTGAGCGCGTTTTGTACATCGTGTTGCCAGGACTCGCTCGTGAAATACGAGTCGGGGAGCTGCGCATGTCCAGTGAGTGTAATCCGATATGTGTGAAAGCCTAGGTCGCGCAGCAAGGTACATAATGTATCCATCGACGTAGGTCGTTGATTGAGGCCGTGGATAACAACGACTACGCCGCGCGGGTGCGGTTGAGATGTAAAACTAAGAGCGGGCTTCTCCAGTGCCAAGCTGGATGGGGAGAGTGTGTTGAAACAACAGCCGGCCGCGAGGACGACCAGTGTGGTGAGCAGCGATAGTCGTGCTGGGCCTGCACTCAAAAGAGCGCCTAATCGAGTAAGAAGGGGCTTTTCAGCGCTCCTGGGTTGGATTGAGGGTTTATGGTAACAGATTGTTTTCACCGGATATTTCCCCTTGCAGACCAGGGACTTCAAAAAAAACGCTCAAATGAAGAATAAATCCTAAAGTTTTATCGTGGTAGTGCCGATCCCTCTAACGGGTAGGAGGTTAACGCAGGCTGCCAGCAGTCTCGGCCTTAGATGTGACCTCTCCCGGTCAGCCAGGGATCTGGCAGACGCTTTGGGGAAGCCTCCGGCTAGCGGTATGAGGCTCGTGCCATGGACGGTAGTGAGAGATGTTTAGCTGAAGAGGGGCTGGCGTGTACGCGCGGGCTCCCGTTCATGGATGAGGTATATGGGCATTTCAAAAATAGGCGTTCTATTCGCCTCTAACGTCGATTCCGTGCTTAGTCGGGGTGCTCAACAGCAGCAGCCGGCGTCAAAGAACGAAGAGTCCGAATCTCGGGAAACATCGCCTGCTACTGACGCGGTAGTGCTTTCTCGATCTCTGGCCGCGTCTCGATACGCGCAGAGCGCTGGGATTGATTCCGCGAGAGCTGAGCGTCTTCAAAAGCTGAAAGCTCAAGTCGGCAAAGGAGATTACCGCGTTGACTCTGAGCGAGTTGCCGTGGCGGTCCTGAAAGATATTCTGTAGCCGAGGGAAGCAGTAATTAAATCTTGGCGCGAGGCTCGCGATATATCCGGCGTGCACTACACGAGAAGAGCCTCCCATTCGCTTCGCGCATGGCGTATAGTTTTCCTCGCTGAAGAGCCACAGAGGGAGCATGAAAGTAAGTATCCTTAGCGTCGGTAAGGTGCGGCAGTCTTTTGTTCGAGATGGTGAGCAGGAGTACCTGAAGCGCTTGCGCGCTGCTTTTCCGCTTGAGCTGATTGAGCTGGGGCTCGATACTCCTGAGTCGTTGGGGCAATCGGAGGCGCAGGAGCGTGAAGCTAAGGAGCTTCTCAAAAAACTAGAGACTTTCGATTGTGTGGTGGCGCTTGATGAGCGTGGAAAGACGCTCTCGTCCCCTCAGTTCGCTGATTTCCTGCAAAAGCGCATGAACAGTGGCGTTCGCTCCCTTGCGTTTGTGATCGGAGGGGCATTCGGATTTTCTGAAAAAGTTAGACAACGAGCCGATCACGTTTTATCGTTGTCAGCGCTTACATTTCCGCACCAGCTCACTCGACTAATACTCGTAGAGCAAGTGTATCGAGCGCACACGTTGATGAGAGGCATCTCCTATCATAAGTAGAATCGGCCGGAAGGACACCTATGGGTAAGATAAAAAATTTTGCCGCCCTTAATATTCGCAAGATTACCGGAGGTAGAGATCCCGCTCGGGTGATAGAAGATTTTCTCACGCGGCGGGGATTAAACGCGGCGGAGTGTCAAAAAGAAAAGACCCCGGAGCATATTCGCTGGATGCTCGCGTTGCGGGATAACGAGGAGCTTGAAATCCTAATCGAGGGTTTGCGAAAGCCATCAGAGACGACGATCTACATGGGGGTGAATATCGTCACAGTCCCAATTCGAGGTGCCTACGAAATGTTGACGGCGGCATTGGAGATAGCGGATGGCCTTGTGGGGATCAAAGTTAGTCTTGTGGGACACTACCTGGTGCTTAGCGCGAGTTTAAGCGCGGTAGGAATATCTGTGGAAGATCTCGAGTATAACTTTAAACTGATTGAGGCCCAGCAGGTGTGGTTCCGTGACGCCTTAGCGGCGGAACTTGAATGGGACGATTTTCCGCTGGAATGATACAGCTGTAACGGGCGTGCTAATTGACGCCCAAAGGCTGCTTCGTCTCCTCGATCGCTTCGCTGAAGTCGGAGATCACGTTATCCTTGAAGGCAGCTACCGAGACAAAAATGGGAGCGGTCGTTGATATGTCTCTGATGACGTAGCGATAGATCGGGCCGTGAATCGGATCTTTTTCTTCGCGCAGCTCCGAGAGAAGTATTGTAACTTCTTTTGACAGATTGCCTCTGTCTTCACCGTAGCGAATCACAAATCCATCGGTAGGCTCACTCGGGACTTCCCATACAACTTCCAATCCAATTGATTTTTTTTGGACCGTAGCAGCCGGATTCGCTGAGGATTCTTGAGCTGTCTTTGGCGCGCTTGAGAACAACGAAGCGCAACCGGAGATGACGATAAGGGAGACGCAAAGAAAGTAACGTAGTAATACATTCATAGAGTGCCGAGTTCTTGTAGGGCGTTATGAAGCGCTGTGCTGGTACCTGTACGTGTAGGTAACCACCAGGCTTGAGATTATCCTAGCAGGGTAGTGAGAAAAGGTCTCCCCTCCTAATTTGGGGGTAACGGGGGAGGGATTACGGCCAGATAGGCCCAAAAATTGCGCTCTTCGACAGACCAGTGGATAGAGTAGTACGTAGTGAGAGATCCCCGATCGCTATAGCTGTATCGATGCGCCCTTTGGTAGGGTTGTAAAAAATTTCCGTCTGCAATGAAGTTGCAGTCAAATTATCAAAATGCGCAACAGGAAATCATTTTTCACCACCCTGCTACTTATTGGTGGAGCAACCGAGCATTCCGCCCTGGGTGCTATCCCAGCGACACTTGATCGCGCTGTTTACATGGCGTGCAGTACCTGAGTAGCCATGCTCAAGGGTTTTAATCTCTACAACAACGCCTTTAGAAAGTTTGGAGATTCCGGGAAGGTCCTTTACCTCGCAGAAGGTCGAGGGTGTTACATTTGAACAGTTGTCGATAGCGCGATAGTGCCCCGTTCGAGCGAAGTATGCTTCTTCCGCGGCGGCCACGTTACGTAGATCTGAGGCGGCAAGAGTTGAGTATCCTTTCTGCCGATACATCGAGTATTGAGGCATAGCGATGAATGCCAGAATGCCGAAAATCGAAGCTACGACGAGAACCTCGACGACTGAAAATCCCCTGTTAGAGCCCATTATCAATCCCTAAAACCAGATTCACAAAACCAGCGGCGAGTTCGATCGTGACTGTCTGGACCGACCCCTTTGAGTGATCAATCGGCTACCGCATCTCCCACCTTTACCTCTAAAAAATAGAGCAAATTAGGTGCCACTGAGCCATACCTCGGATGCATATTTTTTTGTTGGGGAAACAGTTGGTTAGGTACGGGGTTTTCTCCCGCTTCGATGACGGTGCGCAAAAAATTCCCCTTATGCTCAAAATACGTCGTTTGCTCCCCCCATATGTCCTGACGCGTTTCCCTGAATTACTCCTTCTAGCGAGCAACGAGCGTGCCTAGCTCAAAGATCGGAAGATACATCGCCACCACAAAAACACCCACAACGCACCCAACCGTAAGGACTAGGCAGGGCTCAGCCAGTCGGGTCAACGACGTGACATGAGACCTAAAATCACTCTCAAAATGGTTTGCGGCTTTGGTTAGGGA
>JAFMIS010000265.1 GCA_017853915.1 bacterium | reverse complement strand
GGTGGAAACGATAGTGCGAGGTGGAGATCTTTTTATTCGTTATCACGACGGCGTGGTGCGCAATCTAACGCGTGCCGCCGGGTATGGAAATTCAGGTTTTCAGGGAGCTGGGGCGATCGCGGTCCGGGATCCATCAGTGTCGTGGGATGGGAAGAAAGTAATCTTTAGCATGGTAGTAGGCGCGCCCACCGAGCGGTATGAAGAGGGTGCCTATCGTTGGCAATTATACGAGATCTCTGGTCTGGCTGAGAGCGAAGCGCCGATCGTGACAAAGGTTCCATTTCAGCCCGAGGGTTTCAACAACATCTCCCCGGTGTATGGAATCGACGATACGATTTTTTTTACTAGCGATCGTCCCCGTAATGGAGCCGCGCACCTCTATCCGCAGCGTGATGAGTATGAGTCTCAGCCGACGAACACAGGGATCTGGAATCTTAATCCGAAGAGTGGGGCACTGCGCCTGCTTGATCACGCTCCATCGGGGGCGTTTGAGCCCCTTATCGATTCATTTGGTAGGCTGGTGTACACCCGCTGGGATCATCTGCAACGTGATCAGCAGGCGGATGAGAACATCTCGGAGCGTCCGTTTAATTTCTCAAGCGAAAAGGTTACAGCGGCTCGACTCAACGTTACAACGGAGGCCTTTCCAGAGCCCCGAGTCAGAGGTCTTATCGCTGAGCCAAACGTCAATCCACACAGTTTTAACCATTTCTTTCCGTGGATGATTAATCCGGATGGGACGGGGCATGAAACTCTGAATCACATTGGTCGTCATGAACTTCACGGATATTTTGATCGCTCTTTTAACGATGACGATAACCTCGAGGAGCATTACGGTGGACAGGGCGAAGTGTATCAGCGCGAAATTGAGAATTTCTTGCACATTGAGGAGGACCCTCGCAACCCTGGGCTCTACTATGGCGTTGATGCTCCAGAGTTCTCCACGCACGCCGCGGGGCAGGTTATTACTCTTCGGGGAGAACCGACCCTCAATGGCGACGTCATGCCTCTCAGCTATATCACGCATCGTTCGACGGCCAGCACTGATCCCGATAATGTATCGCCGGAGCATAGTGGGCTGTATCGAGATCCACTCCCGCTGAGCGATGGCAGTGTTGTTGTCGTGCACACACCCTCAAAAGTTGGAGATGATAATATCGGTAGTATTGCTCAGCCCCTCTCACGCTACACCTTCCGACTAAAGATGTTAGCTTTGAGTGGAGCAACGTGGTCGGCGGGAGCTGAGTTGACCTCGGGTATCAACGTCAACGTGTCGTATTTCACCCCCGATGAGTTGGCTTCCTATTCGGGGCCGTTGTGGGAGTTGCAACCGGTAGAATTGAGATCTCGCAATCGTCCTATCGCGAGGACGAGCGTGCTTGAGGGGCCGGAGGCCGGCGTTTTCGCGGCCGCGGGTGTGGATAGTAACGAGTTTAAAAGCGCTCTGGCTCAGCGTAATCTCGCGTTAATCGTGATGAGGAATGTTACGAGTCGAGATAAAGCCGACGTTCAGCAGCCATTTAATATTCGAGTGCCAGATGGTAGCGCGCAGAGTATCAAGGTTCCAGGCGCAATCTATGATGTCTCCTTTTTGCAGCTATTTCAGGGTGATCAGATCCGTGGGTACGGTGGAACTGAGTCTCCCCAGCCCGGGAGGCGTATCTTGGCTGGTATGTTGCACGATGGGATGAACGCTAATCCATCCCTGGACGGAGCGCCGCCCTCAAGTGTGCGGGTAGCTTCAGATGGCTCGGTGGCGGCGATCGTACCCGCGCGCCGGGCTTTGACGTGGCATCTGACGGATCCAAACGGAAAGGCTGTAGTGCGGGAGCGCTACTGGTTGACGTTTCAGCCAGGAGAGATTCGAGTGTGCGCGGGTTGTCACGGGGCAAATACGCGCGATCAACTGGGGCGCGAGCCCCCGACGAACTCACCTAAGGCGCTTGCGGCTCTCCTTGACTATATTCGTACGAACCCTCTGCCGGATAGTGGCGAGAACGATGGTGATGGCGGAACCGGAAAGAGTTATTCACTGCGTGTGGTTGGTCCAGGCGGGGGGGCTATTAGTTCTGGTAGACAGGCTGCGCTCTCGATAGGTATCGCGCCGGCTGCGCGTGAGCGGCTCTCGATTAGGTTAAGCATTAACGACCGGCGGTGTCGCAATGAGATAGCCGCGGTGACGACATCCTCAGCGGGACATAGAACGATTCGGGGCAGGGTGCCTGCGATTGCGCGGCGTGGAGTGAGGCTCTATTTCACCGCGCGACATAGTGGCGTGACGGTAGCGGAGGCACGCGGTGCGCTCTCTACAAGGGGCGTCAGTTCGCGCCGGGGTGGTGCTCTCTCGTCCTCTGAATTTCAGCGGCTCTGCCGGGGTTTTGAGGCATTCCGATAGAGCCCCGAGTGTTGAGGGCGGACGGGGCCTGAGCTATTGCACAAAATCCGGGAAGGTGTGATCTGGATTCTTCTCTCGGACGTACTTCTTCTCCCAGTCGGCGCTCAGCAATAACACGACGCGGTCTCGAGCATCGAGCGTAAGCATCGAGTTCATGGGTAACGTAAGTGTTTTGGTCTCTCCCACCACGTATACGCTGTGTCGATACGGGAGGAAGTCAATCGCCGTTTTTACTCCGTACTCCTCAAGCATGCGGTGCTGAAGAACCTCGAACTGAAGCTTTCCAACAGCCGCTACGAATGGCGGATTGTTCGGATACTTGTACGATCGGAGGATCTGCACCGCGCCCTCCTGTGCCAATTGAGCGATGCCTTTCTCGAAAGCCTTCAGGCGCAGAGAGTCGGCAGGACGGATCTGTCCGACTATCTCGGGAGGAAATTGGGGCATCGGCTTATAGTTAAATCCACCCTGAAGGGAGACCGTATCACCGATCGCGAAGGCACCCGGGTTGATAACGCCCACAATATCGCCGGGAAACGCCTGGTCGACGGTATTTCGATCCTGGGCGACCAGACTGTATGACCTTGAGAGCCTAAGGTCTTTCCCCGTGCGATGGTGCTTCACTACCATGTCGCGCTCAAAACGTCCCGAACAGACTCGCATGTACGCCATGCTATCTCGATGACGTGGATTCATGTTCGCTTGGATCTTAAAAACGTATGCCGAAAACGGACGTGACACGGGATCTATGAGTATCTGCTCCCCATTTTTATCCTTGGCCTCGTACGCATGCGGCGCGGGAGCGAGTCGTGTGAAATTATCGAAAAATGGCTCAACCCCGAAGTTCGTCAGGGCCGAGCCGAAGAAGACAGGAGTAACCTCGCCGCGCAAAAAGCTCTCTTGAGAGAATGGATTTCCAGCGGTAGCAAGGAGGTCGAGTTCTTCGGAGAGATGTTTGTATTGCTCCTGTTCGATCGCCCCATCAGCGACTGCCTGTTCGAGAGGCATTGAGACGAATGTCGCCTTCCCAGCGCCGCCGATCTGGGATTTGGTGAAAAGAACTACCTCTCGAGTTGAGGGGTAGACGATGCCCTTAAATGAGCTTCCACTTCCGATCGGCCAGTTGATCGGAGAGGCTAGGATTCCCAATACCTCCTCAACCTCTTGCAGTAGCTCTAATGGATCCTTGCTGGGGAGATCCATCTTATTAATGAAGGTCAGGATTGGGGTGCGTTGCATCTTGCAAACGGCGAACAGTTTTCGGGTCTGGGCCTCAACTCCCTTCGAAGCATCGAGCACCATCACAGCGCTGTCAGCGGCAGTGAGGGTGCGATATGTGTCCTCGCTGAAATCCTGGTGGCCTGGGGTATCGAGTACGTTAATGATGGCCTCCTTGTAGGCGAACTGCATCGCTGAGGCTGATACCGAGATTCCACGTTCCTGCTCCAGGCTCATCCAGTCAGACGACGTGGCTCTTCCTCCTTTACGGGCCCGTACCTGGCCGGCCGTGTGGATCATGCCAGAGTACAGCAGCAGCTTCTCAGTAAGGGTGGTCTTCCCAGCGTCTGGATGGCTAATAATAGCGAAAGTTCGGCGTTTGGCGGCCTGGGCTTGAACCTCTTTAAGCTC
>JAFMIS010000012.1 GCA_017853915.1 bacterium | reverse complement strand
ACCCGTATTTTTCACGAAGCTCGCTGCGCTCGCCGTGAAAAATGTGCGGAAATAGGCCATCCGTGGCCCATTTCCTTATCGCCTACAGTTAGTGTGGGGCCCCGCTGTGTCCACACAATCTGTAGGCTCCAAATTCCTACGCTGCGCTCCGGAATTTGCAAGTGCATCCATGCACTTGCTCGTTCATACATGGCACTCTCGTGCAAAATTGGGGCTAAGACGAGCAGCCGTAGTCCCGCGTATGGGGCTGTTGGCATTAGGAAAGACGTTTTCCCAAAGGGCTCTATATGGCATCCGAGCTCTAGAAAAGAGGTCTCAATTAGTTGTGTTTTTACGGGGATTTGATAGACTCCCCCGGCTTTTGGTAGGCCTTTTTCTTTAGTGCTGTAAGGCGCGAAGATGGCTACTAAAGTGGAGCTGCGTTCGCGCGGAATGCGGGAGTTGGCTTCACTCGTACGTTGTTGCTCAATCGAACGAAGCGTAAGCGTAGAGATAGATATTCGAATTTTGTAGGTGTTCCATGGAAGCACGCCGTTACGAGTCGGTGGTTATTTTTAATCCGCGTTTGACTGATGCTCAGATCAAAGAGGAGATAAAGAAGGTAGAGACGATCCTTACGTCCAATGCAGCGACAGTGACTGGTGTCGATACGTGGGGCAAGAAAGAAGCGGCGTTCTCTTTCAATAAACAGCGTCAAGGATATTACGTAGTTTTCAACTACGAGGCCGCTAATCATGAGGCACCAAACGCGCTCCAATCTGTGTTGCGTATCACTGATAGCGTTCACAAATTTCAGACTCATCTGATCAAGACTAAGACCCGCAAGTTCAAGGGAAATCCGCGACGATTGACGCAGCCGCGTACCGACACGGATGATTTTGATTTCGGTGGAGATTACGATTAACCATTGAGGCGGAGCCGATTGGTGTTGGTCAAGGAAACTAGTAGGAGTTAGGCCATGGAAGTTATTTTACGTGAAGATTACATCTCTCTCGGATACATCGGGGACACCGTACGAGTATCGAGGGGATTTGCCCGAAATTTTCTCATACCACGTGGATTTGCGGTTGAAGCATCGTCGCAGAATGAGCGTGCCCTCAAGCACAAGCTCGGCGCTATCATGGCCAAGCGAATTAAGAAGAAGCTCGAAGCTGAGTCGTACGCGAAGGTTCTTGAGCAAGTAACCGTTGAGTTCACTCTCAAGATGGGCGCTCAGGGGAAGAGCTTCGGCTCAGTTACAACTCGCGACATTGAAGCATCGTTGAAGACGCTGGGGTACAACATCGATCGTCGTCAGATTCGTTTGTCGGAGACGATCAAGGGTCCAGGTCTCTACAAGGTAGAGATCAAGCTCCATTCAGAGGTAACAGTGTCTGTGCAGGTTCGGGTAATCGCCAGTCAACCACCAGCTGGCTCAGGCGCCGCTGAGAAGGGCAAGAAGAAGGCGAGTCGCAAAAAGACAGCCGCAGGTTCGGAGGGAGAATCTGAGGAGCAGGCCGAGAGCGCCGAGGTCGAAACCTCTGAGGATTCTGAGGAAGAGAAGTCCGAGTAATTGGACAGTTAGTCTCTCAAGGGCTGGGTCGCATAACTAGGCTCTGTGAGAGTGTATCTCACCATTGAACATCAGATCATGGGGTAACCCCTGCCGACAGACGGCGAGTGGCTTGGTTCGCTCCCTCTGGAAGGGACGGAGGAAGGGCTACACAACAGGGCTTTTCTTCACGGGCGGTACCACCTGGCGCGTGCTAGAGTCGAAGTCGGTATCTTGTTTTGGATGGAGCTTTAGTTGTGTCGGGTTCAGGAGCTGCGCCACATTCACCGGCGGATATTCTCGGGGAAGCACCTCAGGAAAGTGGCGATCCGGCCGTGTTCCTTAATTCTGCCTCGAGTCCGTCACGACCGGCCTTGTGGCTGGGGTTCCTCGTAGCGTTTGTATCAGCGTGGTGTGCCTTTATAATAGTGGGTCATTTCGGTTTTGGAATCCCTCGCTCCTTATCCCTCGTTGGCGCCGACCCTGAGTTACAGGCGTCAGAACCTATTCATGAGCCGTTTGTTGTTTCCAACGCCGGTGTCTTCAAGCAGGTCTCATTTGACCCAGCCTTGAATCCGCGGTTGGGCGAAGACTTTATCTTTTTTATCTGGTTCAAGGTACGCAAGAGTCCAGCTGATGGCGAGAGCCTGGCTCTGATGGGAAAGTTCGACGCGACCCAGCAGCATCGGCCGGGGTACGCGCTCTCACTTGAGGGAGCGCCCGATGGAGTAAGGCCGAAGATCTATTGGAATGACGCGGAGGGGCAGGGACGCTGGCACGCCCTCTCCTCAATCCGATTGCGGCGAAAGAATTGGTATCTGTTGGCGATTGTTTTCTCGAAAGACACCTTTCTCTCCGCTCACGTCGCTATGCCAGGCTCGGATTCCGAGCCGATACTATTGGGCGGGAACCGAGTAGAGCCGGTGGTGATCCCTCAGTCGGATGCCGCGATGGTTGTGGGAGCGGCGGGAGCTGGGCGCTTTCGTGGTCAACTGGGGCCTTTTGGGGTATTACGGGGTAAGAAGCTTGCCAGCCGTGTTAAAGAGATTGTGGTCTCTATGGCTGCAGAGCCCGACAGTATTCCCTCGGAGGTGGCGACATCGACTATCGCTCTGTGGGCATCGCCGCAGGTGGACCGCGGACCTAACCGCATTCCCATCGTCGCGGGAGTCCCGCAAGCCCGGGATGTGCCTTCTGTTGTTGAGCATCGTCCCAAGAACAATCCCGCCGCAAAGATTTCAAAGAGGGGCCCGAAGAAATTATCTCTCATGAAAAACAAGGGAAAGCGTTCGTAGGCGAATTGCTTGAATGATTACAGGGATGATCTACCCGGTATGTCCAGACTAGGTGAGAGTATTATTCGTCTACTAACGCTCCTGGCTCTTGTGCCATCTGTCGCGAATGCGACAAAAATCGAGCTTCAGGTCGCGCTCTCAGTGCTGGTCGTCTTGTTCGTGTTCAGGCTCCGTCGCTCCGCGGAGGAGGTCTTGCGGCGTGTAATTCCTGTGGCGGGCTTCGCGATTCCGCTTATTCCTTGGGTCGGAAGCGAGGTTGTAATCATCCTCGCTCTCCTCGTGGTCCTCGTTCTCGTGCCGTTGCCAGGGCGGATGTCGTCGCTACGTTGGGCGACGCCTCTCTTTCTATTTTTGAGTGGAAGCGTCTTGGCGGAGTTGTTCAGCTCGTGTTGGGCGGGCTCTCAAGGTCTGGCGTACCTCTCGCTCGTTCGCTTGGATGAATGGCCGCGGGCGCGTGATGCTCTTCGAACACTTGTGGAGGCCCAGGTCCCGAGTCTGAACGCCTGGGCGCGCTTCTTCCTTCTCGTGATAGCGATAGAGTTTTTTTCAGCTCGCGCCGATCTTCGCGAACGTTGGGTGAGGGGGTTGTGGGGCGGGTCGTTTGTATCCGCGCTTTTCGCGCTGCTTCAAAGCGCGGGGCTGCTATCTTTCACACTCAGTAATCAGACCCCATTTTGGACCTCAATCCATAGAGTGAGTGGTTTAATGAGCGATCCGAATGCGCTGGGGGTAATGATGATAGTGGCGCTCTGGTGTCGCTTCGTATCAATCGATCCTCGTCATGGGTGGAGGGGAGGGGAATGGCTCGTTGCCGCTAGCATCGTAGGGGCTGGTATAGTCGCTGGCTCTCGTACTTTTTTATTAGGGCTCTTTCTTCTGGTCTGCGCGACGACATTCGCGCGAGCTCGACGTGTATTTGTCGGCACGTGCGTTGTGGTGATTGTAAGTCTCCTAGGGGTGTCTTTGCTCGATCTCTACACTCCATGGATCGGGGCGCTGGTTGGGGCTCATGGCATTCCAGAGGGAATCCGTCGGGGAGTGATGGCGTTATCAGTGCCCAGGCTGAGTGAGACGATATTTTCGCGACGGATATTCTTCGAGATCGGAGTCGCTCTGTGGCGAGAATCCCCATGGTTTGGTGTTGGAGCTGACCATTTTCGTGCCTATGTCCCAATCGTGGGAGCGCGATTGGGTAACTTGCGAGGCTGGGTTGATAACTCCAATAATTTTTATCTGGGGCTTTTGGCCGAAATAGGAGTGGTAGGTGCTTTGATAGCGTGCGCCACAGCTTTTTCACGCGGTATTATCGCTGGCTTTCAGCGGAGCCGCGCGGCATGGGCTCTTCTTGCGGTTGCCGCTATGCTTCTCACCGGCCCGCATCTGGACTTCCCCGAGGTCTTACTCGTTGTAGGGTGTCTGATCGGCTCGAGCACTGTCGCAAGAACAACTAGCCCGCTGCAGTCGCCGATAGTGTGGGCTCTGTCGGTGGCGATGGGAGTTCTTAGCGCAAGCGCTCATGAGAGAGGGATCTATGGCTGGCGAGAGCAGGGGGGCGTTTTTGAGAGATGGCTAACCCCAGACGCGCGCGTGCGAGTGGCGTGTGAGGTGCTTGACGGGGAGGGTGAAGGTGCCAGGCTTCTCGTGAGTCCTCTCTATATTCCGCGACAGGGTGGGCTGCATGTCCGTATCATGCCGGAGCGTGGAGAGCCGTATACTGTTTCCCTGCTATCTCAGGAGCCGCATCAGGTTCGCATACCCTGCGACCCATCGACGGGAGATGTGTGGCTACGAGTCATCACGACACCACCGTGGAGTCCCGGCCGCGCCTGGCCTGAGAGCTCACGCGATTTCAGGATTTTGGGAGTAAGGCAGCTCTTGAATCTGAAATCCAGGTGACCAAGAAAAGAATGCCATAATACGAAACTTTTCGCGGCGCTATCCGATTATCGCCTCGGCGCTATAAACCTCGGCGCTATAAACCTCGGCGCTATGACGTCGCGGCGAGGAACTCCGCAGTAATGACACTCGGGAGCATTGTTCCACTGAGCATGCGGTGTGCTTAGTGATGGTTGAGTGAAAATAGCGGAGTGAAAATAGTGCAGTGACAATACTGGAGTGAAACAAGTCGCGTGTATGAAAGGAGTCTATCTACCCTGCGTGGGCATGCGCCTGCGCTACCTCTTTCTCTAGCCTGCGCGGCGGGCCAGGCAGCGGTGTGGTTCCTGAGCGAGGAGCAGATTCCGATCATGCTCGCGGTTGTGGGAGCGGCGCTGTGCTGGAGAAGTAAGCGTGGCGGCGGATTCCTGATGGCAGGAGTCATTGTGGGGATAGTGAGCGCGTATCTGGCTCTCATGAGCCACCCGATGCCCCAGCATCTCCGTGTCGAGCGAGAAGGAGGGGACCCAATCATGGGTCGAGTCGTGGGTATCCCGCGCCGCCCGAACCCGGGAGCGGTAATCTTCGAGTTGGACTCCGACCAGGGTCGGATAAGGTGTCGAGCCATCGATCTTCCGTGGCGCAATGCGTCGCGCGTGGAACCAGGTGATGCTATTTTTATTCGAGGAGAGGTGCACCCTGTTGAGCGGCCCCTCAATCCGTTCTCATGGCAAGCATGGCTCTGGCGGGGAGGAATTTCAGCCGAGTGTAAGGCTCGATTCGTGTCCCAAGCGCTTGAAGCCGACCGTCCGATTGTGACATCGATTCGCGAATGGACACGGCACCGAGTTGAGGATGAAGTAGGGGATGGGAGAGGGGAGTCGCTATTTCTCTCCATGGCCCTAGGATATCACGACGTCCTGAGTGAGCCGGTAGAACGAGCGTTCAAGCGCCTGGGGCTCACACACCTTTTGGTAGTGTCTGGGTATCAGGTAAGCCTCGTATTTGGGGTTGTCTTGAGTCTTTGTCGATTCATGAGCGGATGTCTCCCACATATCTCCCACCTTCGCGTGTTAGTTACGGCAGCGGCCCTCGCCCTGGCATGCCTGTATGTTCTGTGTATAGGAGCGGAGATGTCAGCCATGCGGGCGCTCATCGCTGCCGCGAGCCTGAGCGCGGGGGTCCTCTCGGAAACAGGTTCGCGGTTCGCGCAGCGATGGGGCGTTGCGCTTCTGATCATGCTGCTCGTGTGGCCGTGGTGCTTCTTTGAGATCGGCGTGATCCTGACATTTAGCGCATTGATGGGGATCGGGTTGGGCGCCACTCTTGCTGGGCGACAAGCAGGCGCGTCATTTGTGTGGGTGACCCTATGCGCGTGGCTAAGCACAACACTCGTGATGGTTGTATGGAACGGCACCTTTTCGCCGATCGGAATTGTGACCAACCTGGTCCTGGCCGTACCCTGGTCGGTGATCAATTGCGCGCTAGGCTTATCAGCCCTCGGTCTAGGATTGTGCGGATTAGCGGTTGGATGGGAGGTGCTGCGGGGAGTCTCGTGGCTTAACTTCCAGATCTCTGAACAGCTCATAGAGATAGCTGATCTGCCCGGCCTTAGCTTCGAATTGACGGGATTCAACCAGGTCGCTACCGCGTTAATGCTCATGGCGGCACTAACCATTCTCGGGTTGCGGGCGTGCAATCAATTCATGCGGGTTACGCTGCTAGCTCCTGCAAGCATAGCTTCTTCATCTCATCTATGTTCTCAACGATTCGACCGACACCTCGGACCACACATGTAAGGGGGTCTGAGTCTCGAATAAATCGGATGCTGCTTCTCTCGGTAAGTTTCTCAGCGAGACCTCGAAGTAACGAACCTCCTCCTACAAGATGGACTCCATTGGCGAGAATATCGTGGGCAACTTCAGGGCTTACATTCTCAAGAGCGGTGTAGATGGCTCCAACGATGGAGCACAATGGTTCATGGAGAGCCGCTCGAATAGATTCGTTGGTAATCTCTAGAGCTCGCGGCATGCCCGACGCTACATCGCGACCGTACACGGTCATAGTCAACATGGGTGCATGGCGCAGGAGAGAGCCTACCGTGATTTTGGCGCGCTCGGCCTCAAAGATGCTGATCTCTAATCCACAACGCTGCCGGATGTAGCGTTGAATGGCCTCGTCCATTTCATCTCCCGCGACACGAATCGCGTGGCTATACATGGTGCCACTGAGGCTTACGATTGCGATTTCGGTCGTCCCTCCGCCAATATCCACAACCATACTTCCGACCGGCTGATCCACAGGAAGATCGCTTCCCACCGCGGCTGCCATCGATTCATCGATCAGATACACCTGGCGCATACCCGCCGAGAGTGCGGCATCAAGAACCGCGCGCTTTTCAACCTGAGTGATATCCGAGGGCACGCCGATAATAGCTCGAGGGCGCACCAAGGACCAACGGTTCTTCACTATCCCCAGCATCCAGCGAATCATCTCGGTGGTAACCCGAAAGTCAGCGATGACACCGTCTCTCATCGGTCGGACACAGCGAATAGCTCGAGATGTCTTCCCATACATCTGCTTCGCGGCCGAGCCAACGGCTACGATCTCATCTGTTTCAGCGTCAATCGCTACTACAGAGGGTTCATTGAGAACTATGCCGAGACCTTGCACATAGACCAGGGTGTTTGCTGTCCCTAGATCAATAGCCACGTCGGCGCTAATTAACGATGAGAGCTTGCTCCATGCGAACGACCGGAATTGGCTACCTTTATCGATGTGTTTACGCACGAGTTCCTCCCACAATAGACGATTTTGACAGTGAAGATTTTTGCTGAAAAACAGACTCCATATCGGGTTGTCCCGAGGTTGTTACGCTCGCTCTGACGTTCACAACGCTGACCCGGAGCGGTTTGTGAGGTGAATTGAGGTGAGTTGCTAATGTCTCAAGCTTCTGGCGAAAGAAAGCGCTCATCATGTTATCCACCGCGATGACGATGTCGCCGTTTGGCAATCGGGTCATCGGGAAATGAGGCGGGAGGGATTGTTGCGCGAGTCGTAAAAATTGATCCGCTGTTTGCACAGCGACAGAGAGCCCAGCTATTGACTCTAATTCACTAAAAGATTCGATCCGAATTCTCAGGAATTCAATCGAGTTCGCGCCTATGGCGTCTCCTAACTCACGCGTCTTATGTTTAAAGTGATCCCAGGATGTTTCTCCGTGGGCTGCGTCAGCGCTGAGTTGCGCCCAGATGATGAGTCGATGCGCGCATACCCCGACGTGCTCAATGAGGCTCACGTGCGTATTTGTAAATGAATCCGCCTTGAGGCTGTCGCACACAAGAACCCCACATGCTTCCTGGGAAGAGCTCGTATGTTTGGATGTTCGTACCGGCACCGCTATGAGTGATTTGATCGGTTGTTGGTCCGCATATATGCCGATTGCGGAGCTGTTGAGCTCGCACGGGTTGAGGTGAATAGAGCGACCATGCTCCGCCACCCAGCCCAATACCGAGGCACCGACCGGTATGCGAGCGTCGCGCACCACCCGTGAGCGTGAATACACCGCTACGAGGTCGATAGAGCTAGTCCGATGATCGCTAGTGGAGGGATCTCCGTTGGAGTCTCCCCGTCCTTGTAAAGATAGCGCGGGTTGGGACGCATCAGTGCCCCTGTCAGTGCCCCTTGGTCTCAGGCTATGAGATGAAAGGTGGTATTCGTTTCGGAGTAGTTCAGTAGGAAGAAAGATGGCGCTTGAGTGGGCATCGGTAATCTGCGCCGCGAGCGAGACCAGTTCCTTACAATCTTCTCGTATTTGCGCGGGCAGCGGCATCGCGTTTTAACTCACATCAACGACAATAAGAGGGCTCACGAGCAGCTCAAGAGGACCGCGGACTTCCGCGCGCGACGTCTCCCTGGAGTGCTATCCAACCTACTGCTAACTTTAAGTCGCCTAAAGTTAGCAGACGGCCGTCAGTTGGGCAACAGATGATACGAGTTTTTGGGGTATTTATGAACCCGTTTTGAGAGCGTATGACAAAAAAGTTTTTGCTCTCGTGAGAGACTTTTCGGACGCGAGGATCCTCTCGATAGACTTAAGAGTAAATGGCTAGCGATTAGCGGCGGGCTTCAACGATCCCGCTGAGCGGCCTGCTGGGGGCGCCTCGCTCGAATCGGAGCTCTTCGACCCTTTTGCCTCCTTGTCCTTGGATACTGGCTCTTGGACAGACTTGGCGGTGGCGGGCTGCTCGCGCACTCCCTCCATCTCAAACTCATACTCATCTGGACGCAAACGTCCGTCAGGTAGGATCAGAATCTGCACGCCGTGTTCAGACTCCAGCCTAGCGATCTCCGCTCGCTTGTTGTTAAGCAAAAAGAACGCCGGCATCGAGGGGAGGCGAGCCTTGACCTTTTGAACGTGGCCAACGACTACAGCCGCTTGGATCTTGCGCAGGGCCTCAAGGGCGACGAGCTCTGGATTCTTAATCTGACCTCGCCCCACGCAGTGATCACACTTTATGTGGCTATGGCTGGTGAGCGAAGCTCGCAACCTCTGGCGGGACATCTCAAGGAGGCCGAATTTTGAGAGTCGACCGAGCTCTATTCGAGCTTTGTCGGAGGAGAGAGAATCTTGTAGTTTGCGCTCCACCTGACTTCTATGGCGTTTGTCGATCATGTCGATAAAATCGATGACGATTAAGCCTCCAAGATCCCGTAAGCGCAGTTGTCGAGCGACCTCCTCAGCGGCTTCGAGGTTAGTTTTGTAGGCCGTCTCTTCGATGTTCGCGCTGTCTGTAGCCTTACCAGAGTTCACATCGATAGCGACCAGCGCCTCAAGTTGCTCGATCACGATAGCGCCACCGGACGGCAGCTTGACCTCGCGCGAGAGCGCGTCCTGGATCTGTTGATCAATTCCATGGTGAGTAAAGATCGGCTCTTTATCCTCGTACAGCTTTATACGAGAGCGATAGCGAGGCATGACCTCGCCGACGAAAGCCTTCACATTATGAAAAGTCTTTGGATCATCGATTACGATCTCTCTCACGTCGGGAGTAAAGTAGTCTCGTATAACCCGGGTCGTTAGATCGTTGTCCTTGTAGAGCAGGTCGGGGGCCTTGGCGGTTTGGTTCGCGACCAAGATGTTCTCCCACAATTTGAGTTGCAGCGAGAGATCTCGCGAGAGCTCGCTCTGAGAACGGTCAAGCCCCGCCGTCCGTATGATCATCCCCATCCCCACGGGAACTTCAAGCTCGCGTGAGAGGCGACGTAGACGGAGGCGTTGCTCATTATCATTAATCTTGCGCGAGATCCCACCGCGGTCACTGCCCGGCATGATAACGAGGTATCTGCCTGGAAGTGATATGTATGTTGTCAGAGTAGCGCCTTTCATATCACGCTCCTCCTTTACAACCTGAACGACTAGTTCCTGCCCTGGTTCTAGCACATCCTGGATTCTAACCCTGCCAGATCGCGACTGTCCGTTTCCCTTAAAGCAGGAGGGGTGAATGTCGTTTATCTGCAGAAAGCCGTTTCGATTTGTGCCAATGTCGACGAAAGCAGCCTGGAGGCTCGGCTCGATCCGCGAGATTCGACCACGGTAGATATTGCCCTTGGCCTTTTTGCCAACGTTAGACTCGATTTCTAATTCAGCGAGGGTTGAGCCCTCGATAATCGCGATGCGGCACTCTTCCGGATGAACCGCGTTGATGATCATTCTCTGTTCCATGATTACTCTCCCAAAGGGGAGATGCCTGAGAAGATTGAGCGTGGGGACTCGTAACGGAGCGTAGCGATATCGCTACGCCTGCAGAGGAGTCCAAGCGCGCTGTGTCGCTTACTCCTCTCTGCCCCTGATCATGTGGATAAATCATATCAATCACAGAAACGCTTTAAACCAACTGTGTCTCATTCCACTGTGGCTATCTTCCCGGTCGACCTAGGCTCTAACCCGATCACCCGGCATCTTCCAAAATAAACTCTAAAAATCGGTAGGTTGACGTTCAACCATCTCCTGTTCGTACCACAAATTCGGTCTGGGCGGTACCATTTACTACACAACAATACGTCTGTCAGGGCCTGGGCAGTACTTACTGTTGTGTGCTTAACCTAGCGAGAATACTGCAATGTCGGGCGCCTGCGAGGCATTGTAGCCCAATATTTTTGGTCGCTAACGGCATTCGGTTCAACGCTACCACAATCACCCGGGCACTCACTCCAAAAGTGCCAAAGGCCCTCGCCTCTGACATTCCTCGAGTCTACTGAGGAGATGACTGAGTCTCCATCCAGGTAAAGCAGGGCGCTAACGTACTGCTAATACAACCCTATTAGTACGATGCATGTGGAAGCGGATAGGAGTCAAGAAACGGTGTTTGCACTTATCTACTTGAAAACTCAAGGACGGGCGCCGATATGGATCTTCGAGGGGCTGGTGCAGGGAAAAAAGGGCTGTACCCCCGGTGTATGAACATTCGGATTTATTGAGGCAGCAGAGCCTGTGTTCGTGGTCGATATTACATTCGCAGGAGGGAACAGTGGAGGCGAGACCGTCTTCGCTCGGCGACCGTGTGTGGTCGTAGGTCCCCATGCATCTGCGCACGTTACTGTGGCAGAGATGATCGATCTCGGGTTCTCGCTGAGTATTAGTCGGGATGTAGGGCGCCGCTTCTCTATTAAGCCCATCGAGGTAACCGTGGGAGATAATCTGATCTTTAAGGGCGGTTTGTACGAGGGAACTGCCACGGTGGATCTCGGAGCCATGCGAATCTCGGTAGTAGCGTTGGATCTGGACCTCGTTGTGCGAGAGAACGAGGCGATCGATCGAGCTGGAGTGAGGATCCTCCGAAGGGCATGCAGCGATACTGTAGCGGATTTTCCGGCGGTGCTGGTGACGGCACCCAGTCGAGCCATTGTCTCGTTCCCTCCTGATCAAGCGGTAGTAATTGGTCGCTCTCGTCAGAGCGGAGTACGATTCGATATCGCGACGGTGTCTCTGCAGCACGCCCGGATCGGATTTGAATCGGGGCAGTTTTGGGTGGAGGACCTGGGGTCCACGAATGGTACGTTCGTGCAAGGTAAACAGGTGTCGAGTCGCGTCTCCGTGGCCGCTGGTGTTCCGATTCATTTGGGCCGCAACGCGACTGTGGTGGGGGTCACGTCCCGTGAACAGCTTGCTCAGGTCGAGAATCCCGATGGTGTTGGCGCGGGGCTACCAATCGACGCGGATAAAATCTTCCCGAGTTTGGTCTCTCTCTCAGAGGTAGTTCGCCCATCCCGTATCGCTTTGAGGCGTGGAGGCACGGTGGGCTTGGGTCGCGATCCCGGATGTGATCTCTGGCTCGGGGCTCCCCATGTTTCGCGTCGTCACTGCGAGGTGCATGTTTCGGTCTCGGGAGATGTGCGTGTGACTGATACCAGTACCAACGGGACGGTGTGCAGCGCCGGGCTTCTTCGCTCACATGAATCCTATGAGACATCCGGAGAGCCCTTGGTGCTTGATTTTGGAGCGGGAATCACTGTGGCGATATGCTTTACCCCGGAGGATGAGGAGAAATTCAAGCTCGCACATGGGTCTCCTCAGGCGTTCGCCAGTAACGTATCGCCAGCTCCGCATGGTGCGCCAGCGGATGCCTTGCGGAAGCGGAGGGAGCGCAGGACGACAACCTGGTTTAATGTTCAGGCGCTTGGCCTCGATGGAGCCCAGGCGCACGGGCCGATCAATAAGTTTCTGGCGATGATGAGTGGACTTACCCCGATCGGCAGAGTGGCGATTGTGTTGGTGGTTGTGGGATTGGTAGGCGTCGTCGGTATTCTAGGTAGTATGTTGGTATCTGGGCTGCGTTGGTGAGCGCGAAGGTCTGAGTATTGAGGAATTGAGAAGATATTTTTTGAATTGAGTACATGAGGGAGAAACCTGTATGGCAAGCGAGACTAGTGAATTGACATTCGTGCGATGTCCGACCTGTCGAAGTCTAGTTCCAGCGACCGCGTCTCGCTGTCGCATCTGTAACGCGACTCTCGAGGCTGGAGGAAAACCGGCCGCGGGTGATGCTCAGGCGGCTGGGGGCCGGGGTCGTCAGAAGACCGTGGCCGCGAGTCCTGAGGAGATCGCGAACATCGTCGCAGCATCAACTCCGCCACCACCTCCAGCGCCGGCCGCTCCACTGCAGCAGTCGCCGCAGCCAGCTCAGCCGGAGAGTCCCATCGATGATGGATTTGATCCTCTCGGTGCCTTCCTACAAGATCTTGATTCGAGTCCGGAGTCGGCCCCAAGTCCGACGACCTCCGCTCCCGCGGCGGTTAGTCAGGAAGATGATCTGGATGATTTCGATCTCGATCTCTTTGATGAGCCATCCTTTGATGAGACTCCCACAAAAGTCGTGGTCGAGCCGCTTGAACCGGAACCCTCGGTGGTGGATGAGGATCCATTGTTTGATGATACCCCTCCACCTCCGCCTCCTGTGGTGCCCGAAGCTCGTGTCGAGGTGAAGCAGCCTGAGTCGGTAGCGCCAGTAGAGGTCTCCGTCAAACCAACGCCACCGCAATCTGCTAAGGTTGAGGAGCGTTTCGCTCGACAGGAGCAGCCGCGTCAAGCCCGCCAGGAGCAGCGTATTGTGCGCGATACTCCGCCGCCGCGGTCTAATCAGCCGATGCGCCCGAAGGTGGCGCAGCCACAAAGCGCTCCACCGCGCCAAGAGGCAAAGCCCGCCCGTGAGGAGGCTCCGCGCAGGGACCGACCTCAGCAGCAGCCACCGGGAAATCGCTCAGGAGCTGTTCGGGATAATCAGAGCGCGCGCCCTCAGGGAGGGCACAAACCTGTTCAGCATGGAGGCGCTCACAAACAGCAACAACCTCAGCATCAGCACAACAATGAGAAACACAACGGTCGTAGGCATGATGAACGCGATACTCGACACGATCAGGGCGCTCACGCGCAGCGTCCCGGGCGTGTTCCACCTGGCCGATTGTTTGGATGGCTGGTGAGCTTTGAGAATCCAGACGGACGAGCGATAGAGCTGCGAGGCGGAAGGTTCTTCATAACGGGGACGAGTATTCGAGACTCTGACCTCATTCTTGAGGACCAGAGCATCTCTACACCGCATGCCCTTATGGCAATCACGGATCGGGGCTTGATGATTCAGGATCTGATGAGTGAGCGAGGAACCTTTATACGGTCGCAGGGGGATTCCCAGTATCGCCGCGAGGAGTCAGCCGTGGAGCTTCGCCACGGAGATTGGTTGCGATTTGGGGATGTCGAGTTTTTGGTAACGATCGTTCCTATGAAGGATTAAGGAAAGATTTCATGCGCCGAACAATCATCGTCTCATATCTTCTTTGCGCTCTCACGCTTGTGGTGGGGTGCTCAAGCGCGCCTGTCGCCGATGATGTGGGGCAACGTGAGGCGAACGAGATCGTAGCGGTGCTTCGTGAGCGAGGTCTTGTAGCGTATGTGACGAAGGGTAAAGGCGCGGGCGCGCGTTACTCGGTCTCGGTGAAATCGAATGAATTCGGTGAGGCGGCTGCGATTCTGAGCCGACTCGGGTTGCCAGGGGATCGTAAGGCAACTTTTCAAGAGATGACGGCTTCAAGCGGGATCATTCCGAGCTCTCGAGAAGTTGAGGCTTTGCGCCTGGATCGAGCCCTGTCGGCGCAGATCGAGGATCTGCTGCGAGCGCGCTCGGATGTTTACATGGCGAGTGTAGTCGTGAGGAATCACGCCGTTCTCGGCCAAGGCAGGCCTGGAGTCTCTGTGGTGGTTCAACGCTACCCGGGTGCGAGTCTCTCAGAGGCGGAACTCAAAGATATCGTCGCGCACTCGGTATTCGGAGTGAGTAAAGATGATGTCTATGTTTCGATCATGGAGGCCCAAGGATTCCGCAGCCAGGCGGTTGCTCAGCAGAATTCCGGATCCGATGACCTCGTTCCGTTTCTGGTGTACTGGCGAGTTCCGGCGGGTGAATACAATCAGCTGGCTGGTCTTTTTGTTGGGCTTCTGGTCTTCGCCGCCGCGCTCGCCGCGTTAGCTGGTTATATCGTTGGGCAATTCAATTGGATCAATCGCAACGCGGTTGGGATTGGAGCACCAAGCCGCGACTCGGTAGTGTCCGAAAAAGCACGAGCTAGCCAATCTGTGCTGGAAGAGGAGGAGACGCTGGAATGATACCGAGTTCGAAGTTCTCCCAATTGAATAACCGAGAGCGAGCGCTGGTCGCGATAGCCGTCCTGCTTGATGGAGGTGAGGCGCTTGAGTATCTCAGGATTGATCGGGCCCGTGGTGAGGCGCTGCGGCTAGCGTGCGAAGAATTGTTATCTTTTGATTTGGATATGAGGTTGCCGTACGCCGGAACAGCATTGCGTCGGGCTCTTGAGGAGGCAAAGTAATGTTGTGGAGACCCTTGAGGAGCTGGAGCAGTATCGGCTTAAGGTTGTGGCTGAGCTGGAGCGACGAGTGTTAAGAATGAGCGAGCTTGATAATCAGGTTGAGAATGCTCGCCTCGCCCTCGATGTCGCAGGTCGCGCGCGAACTACGTTAGGCGCGAGCACCGCGCGTAATCAGATCGAGGCGGCTCATCGAGCACGACTCCGTCAGGCGCTCAGAGACCTTGAGGAGGAGCGGGTGCAGGCTCATAGTGATGTAACTCGCGCTGAGGAGCGCCTGAAAGAGGTAGACGGACGGATCGCCGCGATACAATCTATGAGCGATTAGGGATAGTGAGTGAGGGGAATGTGGAAGAGCAAGGTGAGGTAGTACGGGAAGCAACGCGGGATATCGAGCCCTGGGATCCCCGCAAGCAGATTCGCTCGGTCACTTCTCTGGAGGCGCAGCTGTCGTGTGGGTTTCTTCGTTGCCACCCCGAGAAGTGGTTGCCGGGTTTCGGCGCTCACTGGACTCCCTTGATGAGCGCTCTTGGGTGTGATCTTCGAGTTGGCGAGATCAAGCCGTCCCTAGCCCTGCCTGACCCACAGAGTGTCTGCTTCAAAGGCAGTATTGATGGTGAGAGTGTTGTTGTGGCCCTCGACCCGTCGACGGTCAACGCGATCTCGCAAGAGGTGGCTCCGATGGCTGACCGATCAAAAGGGGCGCTTTTTCTCGTGGAATATCTGGCGCAGAGATTTTTGGCGTGCGTGGGGCAATGCCATGCTGGCGCTGATCCTACCAGAGTACAGTTTTCTGGGCGGTGCGCTCTTGATGATGTTGATGTCATGGCTTCCGTAAGGCTGTCATTCGCCCTGAATTCGAATCCAGTGACGGTTGTGATTGGCCTCGGACGCGCGGTTATTGAAACGATGGATGGCATGTGGAGGCGACAACTTCACTCCTCGATTCGGCCTAGTCTGGGTGCGGGAACGCTGCGGGTAGAGGTCGCTCAATTGGGAGTGCCTCCCCACATGCTTTCGGAGTACCTGACCTCAGGCACTGTGATCGACTTAGAAGTGCCCGCGTCAGATTGTGTGACTTTGAGGATCGGTCACAAACCATTTATGCCGGCGCGATTAGTGAGTATTGATGGCAGGCTGGGATGTCAGGTCATTCAGGGTGTGCTGAGTAATCTCGCCGTCCCGGATGGTACGTCACGCCTCAGTATTGAATTCGGAGCAGTCCCTGTTGATGTGGCGAAAATAACCGAATTGGGTCAGGTCGGGGCGGTTTTGCCCCTTGATCAGGCCCTCAATCAATCAGTCTCGCTCGTGATCAATCAAGAGCGCGTGGGAGAGGCTCGTTTAAGCGTGTATCAGGGGCGCTTCGCGGTTGAGGTAATCTAGCCAGGGTACGTGGATCCTCGCAGCAAACTCGATTCCCCCTTGTCCGTGGGCCGGGTGTGAGCGCTACAATACCATTGATGGAACCCCTAGGAACAACGATAGGTGTGGTGGTGGCGTTACTGCTCTTTACCTCCTTCATTAAGGTCGCGACGGTACTTTCAATTTGTCGTTACGGTATCGGTCTTGTCGGGGTGGAGTTTGGCGTGGTGTGTCTGGTTGTCGCTATCGGTTTGTCGGTAGTAGCGAGTCCACCAGAGCTGCGCGCTGTTGGCATTCCGGAAAGATTATTCTCAAGCACCAGTGTGGTCGATAATAAGGCCCTAGTCGATGCTGCGCTTCCATTTATGGAGAAGCGCCTGGATCCAGTGATCGAAGAGCACTTGAAAATTAGAGCAGGGGAGGGCACGCGAGATATCCGCTCGATCGCGCCCGCGTTTGTTCTCTCTGAGCTCAAACTCGCATTTCAGATCGGATGCACCCTGCTCATTCCGCTTGTGTTAATCGATCTATTAGTTGCCCACATAATAACCCTGATCGGGGCGGTAAGCCTATCAGCCCAAACGGTGGCGTTACCCATTAAGCTCGTCCTATTCATCGTCGCGGGGGGATGGGGAATGTTGGGGAAGAAACTTCTCGGGTTGGAGTAGGAGCCATGGATATCGTATTCAACGACGTGCTGACTCAGAGTTGGAAGATAGCGTGGTACATGGTGGTGCCAACGCTCGCCATCCCGCTTGTGAGTAGTGTGGTAGCGATTCTGCAGGGTTTCCTCGGTATTCGCGAAGACTCTGTCTCGTACGCGATTCGGCTTGCAGTTGCGATCGCTGTTGGTTTGATAATGTTTCCTGTCATCTCACGCTCGGTTGTGGATCTGATGCTCACTGCGCTGCGCTAGA
>JAFMIS010000264.1 GCA_017853915.1 bacterium | reverse complement strand
CGAGCAATAGTTTTTTTCCTCCCCCTCCTAGCCACGCCCGTGCTTCTTGGAGGCGGAAGCTGGAGGTTGGGCAGGTAGTGCTGCCGGTGATATGGGGCCATAAAGGTTCTTGTTGATATTTTGAACCCGTGCTTTGGTTACGGGCATCCTATAGGGATGTCCCGTGGAGTTGCTGCTAAGGGCGCAGCTCAGCCCCAGGTTAAAACACGACTCGTGACGGCGCGCCGTGTGCGAACAGGGCAAGAAGGGGGCGATATATGAATCCGTTGGAGAGAAGGGCCTGGTCTCTAGGCATACGTGGTTTTGCCGGTATGGTGGCAGTTTATTTTTGGTCGGTTATCGCAAGTGCGGAACCACCGTCGCCTGCAGATCTTTTACCTTCGAAATATCTTGGCTCCGAATATACGATCGTTGAACAAGTTAACAAGTCGCTTCTAATAAAAAACAACATACCACAACCGTTGTCCAAGGATCCGAGGATAATAAAATTGGACATTCGCCAATACAATTCGTTTCTCAACCACCCCGGCCCTTGTGAAGGCGGGAGCAAGCGAGTCAATTCGTCAGCGCAAATAACGGAACAATCTGGGCAGATAATCCAGAGGCGTTTCCGGATGGGAATGCATAACGGCAAGGAATTCAAACTGCACGTCTTAACCGATCCAGCTAATCCTAGCTCAGCCAACAACCCCCTCTTTTGGTACGAGGATCTTGAAAAACCGATCGGAACAAACCAAAAAGGGGGCACGATCTACGAACGGGTTTTCATTAATGAAGAGCATTACACATATCTCCCGGAGGACCACCCCATTCGATTGCTCTCTAAGCTGCCGCCGCAGGAGCCTCTACCGCCCAGTCCTGGATTCTGGACTTTTAAGGGAGCTGGAGTGACGGCAGCCAGTTTGGGCTCGGGTTATGTCGTGGGGAACGTGGTATCTTACGCAACAACGGAGACCCTTACTTCGAGGGGGATGGCCAGGGAGAACGCGCAACATTACGGCACGGGCTCTGGGTTTGGTTCTGGATGGATGGCTGGAGAAGGAGTTGCGGCCTGGATGACTGGCGGGCCCATGGTAACTGCCAAAGGAGTCGGAGGTCTCGCCATAAGTGGCCCCGCCGCGGCGCTCGCAACCCACACGCACATCATGACCTCAGAAATATGCCCTAACATCAACAGGTGGGCTGAGGCGGTAGACAGGGAGAACGCAATGCCGACTAATGGAAAATTTATGAAGGCCGAGTTCGACAAGCGGCGAGAGGAATACGAGACGGCCGAGGAGGTGTTGTGGGGGTATGGCCTTGGATCATACTGGTACGGTGTTAAATACTGGACCGGCTATGGACCAAAAGGTGGTATCGGTGGCGGGTGGTAGGTGTGCTGCAAACCCTACCGCTGAGAACCTGCGCACCCAGATAGTTCGATCACCGTCTTAACGCGACGGTAGTCATCATGAGAGATAGACGAACTGAACGTGCTCTCTTGTGGTGTATCGTTTACAGAAGTCTAGAACCGCGCGCTCAAATGCGCTGCGGTCTTCAACTGCGACCTCGGCGCATACGACCCCGTCATCGCGAAATGCCGCGTCGGCTAGCCACGGCTCGGAAAATATCTGATTCACGAGAGGCTCTACTTCGTTAGGGAGCAAGCTTTCTCTCACGCAGCTGTTCGCAAATAAGGTGTCCAGCCCCAAAACCCAACGCACCTGCTCAATAGTTTGCGATGGGTCGTCCCATAAATTATCATCAGCGTACAATGATTCAAAGTATCTGGCGTGGCACTCCTGCCAGTGTCTGAGTGCCTGAATGCTCTTCGTGAGCTCTCTCACGAGACCGGGCGCGTTTGTGTCGAATTCAATCGCCGCTCTTTTGCTCAGAAGGCCAGCGAGATACGTCGACTCATAGTCGGGATACGTCTGTGATTGGATCCCATGCACCACTTCATGAAATAGGGTGCTGCGGATTAGGTCGAAATCGCATGGCCAGAGATTCTCGGGCACTAGATAGACCGTCGATTCGCGAGCGTGAAAAAAGCCGGCAACACCTTCCATGTTTGGGGCGTAGTGCTGCGCTCTATCCGTCCCATAACAACGTTCAAACTCGCCTTTATGAATTTGGGCTGCGACGTCCCGCGACACAATCCTTGCTGTAATGGTAGCGTTGTTCGATGGAACACCGACAAACTTATGAGCAGCTCGCACAATCAGGGCGAATTCATCTGATATCAGTGATGTAATAGTCTCTCCAAACGCGGCAAGCTCCGCCGCTGTGGCCTTGAAAAGTAATTTTGGGTCCGTAACCATACTAAGGTTCGGAGGGGTGGCAGCTGTCGTTTCGGTGAACCTCCCTAGTAAGGCCAGAGCGTCCCCTCGTGAACAGATTTCCCCGCCTCGGACACCGGCACCAAAAGATTTAAAAAAAAGCTTTTTGTCAGCCGGAGAGAAAACCCCGTGCTTCTCCAGATCAACGCCGGTGAGCGAGTGGTGACGCAGGACATATTTTCTCGCGTCTTCGGTTGTTTTGATCGTCCCGGCATCACGGCGCGTCTCAATCTCCCGGAGGATTTCTTCGTAAGAACCGTGTGCATCTTCTATCCCCAGCTCTTTAAGTGTCCGTCCAGATAACAGCCGATCGTTCTCAGGAGATAGAAAATTGTTTCTTGTGACGGCCTCGAGTATCGGCTCGATGATAGGACCTGGGTTTCTCCCGCTACCTCCCCTACCGAGCTGGTCGGCGCGCACTAAATCGGCGAACACAGCGAAGTTGTCCTTGCCAACGCTGCGAACGAGCATCCGAACCTTGTTGTCGTAGCGCTCTTTTGTCTGGTCAGTAGGGTGAACGCCATGAAGCTCGAGAGGTTTCATGTGGTTTGCGACTAATCGCAAAACGCCTTGTCGCGTGGGATGAGCAAGCTCAAGCTTGCTTAGGGCGTGCTTTGACGGAGCGATTCCTGCCTGCTCATGTCCATGCGCTGATATTACCCTCTGCCCCTCTTTCTCCGTTATCTGAGTTGCGTGGAGTTTGCCGACATCATGGAAGAGAGCTCCCAACATGAGGCGCCTTCTCTGTTCTCGATCGTGAGATGCTGAAAGTTTAGCGGCTTCATCAACTACCATCATGGTGTGAGTGAGCACATCTCCCTCGGGATGGTGCCTAGGATCTTGAGGAACCTGCTTAAGCGCTGATATGTCTGGGAAGATCTGCTGAAGGACGCCTAATTCATCAGCGATAAGGAGCCCTTTGGATGGCGCTGGGGATTCGGTGAGCATCTTTAAGAGCTCCTTGGTGAGGTGCTGCCGAGAGAGGTTTCGGAGAATGCCGGTCAAAACGGCGCTTCCGATCTGTTCTTTGCACGTCTGATCTAAAGTTAAGTTGAACTGAGCAGCCATTCTGCAAGCTCGGAGTGGGATGCCCGGATTAAGGCTAGAACCGGGCAAGAGTTTTAAGACTCCATCTGAAAGGTCCTTTGCTCCTTGATGGGGGTCAATGAACTCATTCCTGACCGGATCGAAGTAAATCGCATTGCATGTGAAATCGCGTCTCGTAGCCGCCTCTGCAACCGAGGCGTCTGGAGCTGGTTGAAGTACGTCGACATTTTTGTTAGTGGGGATGCTCCTAAGAGGGATCGTCACATCTATTGAACCCAGCGATCCTGCGATAACTTTCCATGGGGTTGTGCCGAAGGTTTTTGGCGCAATGACGTGATAGCCTAGGCTTTGAAGGGTGCCCGTTAGATCTTGTGGCGCAACGCCGAACACCTCCATGTCAACGTCTGGAGAGCTTTTGCCTAGAACTCGGTCGCGACACCAGCCGCCGACTATATACGCCCTGGGATAAGTTGAAATATTCGGGTTTGGATCCGTTGCGGCCACAGCGAGCGCTATCTCCTCGGCCACGCTCTCAAGTGACCTTTCAGCCGTCACCTGGGAGCGGTCGGCGCGCGGAGCCGCAGTTCCATGTTGGTTCAACTTGACCATAACGTGCAGACCTAGTTTGGCGCGTCCGCGAATACTCAATTGAATTGGAGGCGCGCACC